>JAEUIK010000415.1 GCA_016793185.1 Planctomycetaceae bacterium
CAAGGGCAGCGCGTAGCGCCAGCCGGCGGGCGTGGCGCGCAGTCGCTCGTGGTCGGCCCGCAGGCGCTCGTGCGTCCACGCGGGGTAATCGTCGAGGCGAGCCAGAACCTGGGGAACCGCCGACGTCGTCGCCGTCTGCAACTGCTCGTACAAGGCATTGACCGCCGAGCGATCGCGGAGCGTGAGTCCTCCCCACAGCAGAACCGCGACGGCCGCCAGGGCCAATCCGACGCGCAGTCCGTGGTAACGTCCCGCGCGGCGCATCAACTGGCGTTGTGGCTCGGTCCACCGACCCGAAGGCGTCAGTAATCGAATCGAGAGGTACTCCCACCAGCTCGGCAGATGCCGATCCTCGGGTTTCGCTTCCCACCACGAGGCCCGATCGGCCAACCGCAGCTCCGCCCGCCCGCGGCGCGTCTCCTGCTGCTGGCGCGTGAGCCATTCGCGCACCGCCGGCACGAGGTAGTCGTGCGTCAATTGATACGAGCGCGGACCGGCGGGGCTGGGAGCGACACTCGCTGCCGTCCCCGCATCGAAGTCGCCGTCAGAAAGGTCGGCGGGCGTGATCAAGCGCAGCTCGCCATCGAGAATCCGCATCAATTCGTCGAACTCGCGCGGGCGGCGCTTCAAGCCGGCCGCCTCCTGCAGTTCGTCGAGCGTGCGGAGATTTCCCTTGATCACTGTCGAGCGATCGGGCAAGAGCGCCCCGAGCACCGCGCGCGCCCCGGGTTGATGGCGCCGATAGCGCGGCGGCGCGCCGGCCGCGGCGAATGTCTCTTCCAGAAACCGCGCGCCGACCCCGGCCGCGCCCCCGAGGTCCTTGAGCGTTGCGGGAACCCACGGGCGCGACTTGGCCATTTCGGCGAACAGTGCCAGGCGAACCGGGACCACCTTGCCGTCGTGCGCGAGGTCGGTGACGGCTTGCTCGAGGAAGCTGTCCTGTGGGCGCGTGAGGGCCTGCTTGTCCTCGGGGAGCCAGCCGTAAGCGCGTCCAAACGCCGCCAGAACCCGCTTGGCGTGCCGGAGATCGAACAAGTCGACCGTTGCCAGGTTCACTCCCTCGGCGAGCGGAACTTCGACCTCGTGCATGAAGCGGCTCAAGCCGACCCAGAAATCATCGCGCACCAGCAGCAGGCACTGCACGTGGCCGCCGTCGCATTGCCGCAGAGCCTGCGCCAAGGGAGAGGCCTCGATGTCGGCCTGCCCGTGCAACCACTGCTCGAACTGGTCGATCACCAGCACGGCCTTCTGATCGTTCCCCACGCTCAGGCGCCGTCTGAGGGCGGCGAGTGCGTCGGCCAGACCTTGCTCGACGGGCAGATCGGGCCACCGGCTTTCGAGGCCGTGCAAGAGCCGGCTCTCCAATTGCCCGGCGGTGGCCTCGACATAGACAAAGGTCACGTGCCGCGCCACGCGCGGCAGCAACCCCGCCTTGACGAGCGACGACTTTCCGCTTCCTGACGGCCCGCAGAGGGCGCCCACGGCGAAGGTCCGATCGGGCTCGCGCTCTTCCAGTCGTGTCTTCCAGAACCGCACCGACTCGGGCAGCCCCTCGCGGTCGCGCGGACCAGGGAGCAACTCGAGAAAAAAATCGGCGTCGGCCAGATCGAATGAGCGGAGTCCCTTGGGCACCACCCGCAACGGCGGCGCGTCGCCGCTCGTGGCTTTGCCATCGCCCGACGGCGGTACTCCGTCGCGCGAATCACCGCTGCGTGTCACTCGGACCGCGTCGCTGGCGCCGGGGACCGCGGCAGCGGCGGCCGTCAGAAATCCGCGCAGATCCTCGGCCAGATCCAGGGCCGTCGAGTAGCGCTCTGATGCCCGTTTGGAGAGCGCCTTGAAGCAGATCCGCTCGAGGTCCTTGGGGATCGAGTCGTCGAGCTGGCGGAGCGGCCGCGGCTCGCCCGCGATGATCAACTCGAGCAGCTCAGCGCGATCGCCGCCGACGAAGGGGCGCCGTCCGGCCAGCATTTCGTAGAGGACGACCCCCAGGCTGAAAATATCCGAGCGACCGTCGACCCGATGTCCCTCGCCGCGCGCCTGTTCGGGACTCATATAGGCGGGGGTCCCGGCGCGTCCCCGCCCGCTCGGGCGGCCATAGTCCTCTTCGCGCAACGCCAGCCCCAGGTCGGTGACGTAGACGCGCTCGCTGGCATCCAACAGCAGATTCGCGGGCTTGATGTCTCGATGCACGAGCCCCTTGGTGTGGGCGTAGTGCAGGGCCTCGGCAATCGTGACGATCCAGCGGGCCGCTCGGGCTGCTCCCGGGCGCTGCTGCTTGAGCCAGTGCGCCAGGTCGCTCCCTTCGATGTACTTGGAGACGACAAAGATCCGGCCGTCGTCGCCGCGGCCGACGTCATACACCGGCACGATGGCCGGATGGTCGAGACGCGCGACGATCCTCGCTTCGTCGATGTAGCGCTGCTCTTCGCCAGCCCGCGCAATACGCTCAGGATGGGGCACCTTGACCGCGACGAGTCGATCGAGCTCGGTATCCTGCGTCAGATAGACGGTACCGAATCCGCCCGTCCCGAGCTGCTTGAGAACGCGATACCGGCCGACGGCGGCGGGCAATTCCTCCCGCGGAGTCGCCGTCGATGCGCGAGCGGCGCCCGAGTGAGGTTCGCCCGATTCGGTCGGCAGGTCGGACTGGGTCATGCTGCGACGCGCAACGAGGCCGGCCGGCGCGGCACTTGCTTTGCGCCCTACAAAGCAGCGGCGACAGCCGTGTTAGTATACCACGATGGCGGGACGCCGGTATTGGCGGCCGCAGGGGGCCGGCGGCGCCCCGTTTGGTTGTCGAGTTCGCGCCCGGTTGCTACCATCGAGAGCGCCCGATTGGGGTCGTACGTTCATCCTTCAGGGGGAAAGCCGCCGATGCTGAACATCAAGGGTCAGGCCTCGGTGCGGACGTGTGACGGCGTCACGCGCCGCGACTTTCTGCAGGTTGGAACGCTCGGCGCCATCGGTCTCTCGCTGCCGCAGCTGCTGGCCGCGCAGGCCGCGGCGGCTCCGGCTCGCCCGCGCGATGATCGCAACGTGATCATGATCTTCAATCTCGGCGCGCCCAGCCAGCTCGATACCTGGGACATGAAGCCCGACGCTCCCGCCGAGATCCGAGGACCGTTCCGACCGATCAGCACTTCGTCTCCCGACATTCAGATCTCCGAAATCCTGCCGAAGATGGCGCGGCACGCCGACAAGTTCTCGCTCGTGCGGAGCTGCTACCACACGGCCGCCGCCGTGCACGATACCGGCCACCAGATGCTGCAGACCGGGCGGCTCTTCACCGGCGGGATCAATACGCCGCACGCCGGCTGCGCGATGAGCTATCTGCTCGGCAAGCAGTCCGACATTCCGACGCACGTGCTGCTGCCCGAGCCGATGGGACGCACCGGCGGCAATCTTCCCCATGGGCAGGACGCGGGGTTCCTCGGCAAGGCCTACGATCCCTTCGCGCTCATGGCCGACCCGTCGAAGCCCGACTTCAAAGTCCCCGACCTGCTCCCGCCGGAACGCATCGGCGAAGTGCGGCTCGAACGGCGGCGCAAGCTGCGAGCCATCGTCGAGGAGACCGTCAAAAACTTCGAAGCCAGCGAGAACGCGCAGCTGTTGGACAGCAATTTCGAAGCGGCGTTCCGCTTGATGACCAGCCCCCAGGCGCGGGCGGCGTTCGACCTCAGCCAGGAGCCCGCCGAAGTCCGCGAGCGCTATGGGATGACGCGCTTCGGCCAGTGCTGCCTCTTGGGCCGGCGCTTGATCGAGGCGGGCGTGCGCTTCGTCACGATCAATACGTTTCTCACCGTGTTCGACGAGATCACCTGGGACATCCACGGCTCGAAGCCGTTCACGTCGATCGAAGGCATGCGCGACATCGTCGCCCCGATGTACGACCAGGCGTATAGCGCGCTCCTCGAGGACCTCGTCGAGCGGGGTCTGCTCGAAAACACCATGGTCTGCAACCTGGCCGAGTTCGGTCGCACCCCCAAGGTCAACCCGGCGGGAGGACGCGACCACTGGCCGCAATGCTGGACGATCAAGTTCGCCGGCGGCGGCGTCCAGGGAGGTCGCGTCGTCGGTCGCAGCGACGCCATCGGCGGCGTGCCGGCCGAACGCCCGGTGCATCCCGGCGAGGTGGTAGCCACGATCTACAAGAGTCTCGGCCTCGATCTGGAAACCAAGCTCCCCGGCCCTCAGTCGCGGCCATTCCCCCTGGTGGACTTCGGCGTCCACGAAATCCACGAGCTCTTCTAGAAGCCTGCGGGGGTCGCTGCTGAAGCTGGCCTCTGTACGTCCGGCGAGGTCTTCTGTGGCTGGCCTCTGCGAGGCCGGCTGGGCCTTCTGTGGCTGGCCTCTGCGAGGCCGGCCAGTGCATCCTCATGAGTTCTCGGACTCACCCAGACCCGAGTGCTACCGCTCCCCGCCTCCCACGGCGCTGCGCGCTAGTGACCGCTAGGCCAGGATCTCGCGTAGCACCGTGCCATGCACGTCAGTGAGGCGGCGATCGAGGCCGTTGTAGTAGTAGGTGAGCTTCGTGTGGTCGAAGCCCAACAGGTGCATGACCGTGGCGTAGTAATCCCAGATCGTGACCGGGTTGACCGCAGCGCGGCGGCCGAAGTCGTCGGTCGCGCCGAAGCTCGTCCCTCCTTTGACCCCGGCGCCCAGCATCCAGCAGGTGAAGCCATCGGGGTTGTGGTCGCGCCCCGTGAGTCCCGCCTGATGGGTCGGCATGCGGCCAAATTCCGTCGTCCACAGTACCAGAGTATCGTCGAGGAGCCCACGCTGCTTGAGATCGGTCAACAGCGCGGCCGTCGGCTGATCGAAGATCGGGCAGTGCCGCTCGTAGTCGGCCTGGAGCGTCATGGGCGCATCCCAGGTCAAGAGCCCGTCGACGCCGGATGCCCGCGAAGCGCAATACAGGCTCACGTAGCGCACGCCTTGCTCCAACAGGCGGCGCGCCAGGAGGCAATTGCGGGCGTAGGCCGCTTTGAGAGAATTGGGATCGCCGGTCCCGTAGAGCTTGTGCGTCGACTCGGGCTCGGTCTCGAGATTCGAGACGCCGGGGGCGGAGAGCTGCATGCGCGCGGCGAGCTCGTAGGCAGCCATTCTCGCGTTCAGCTCGCTGTTGCCCGGATGGGATGCTGCATGCTCGGCATTCAGCCGGCTCAAGAACTCGCGTGTGGCCAATTCTTCCAGTTCGCTTACCCCTGCGGGGAGTTTGAGATTCCGAATCGACTGGTGGGTCGACATCATCACCGCCTGGTGTTCGGCGGGAAGAAAGCCGTTGCTCCAGTTGGCCTTGCCGTTGGGGGGTTCGCCCCGGACATCGGGAATCGCGACGTAGGTCGGCAGGTTCTCGTTCTCGCTCCCCAGGGCGTAGCTCACCCAGGCCCCGGCGCTCGGAAAACCCTCGATCGGGTTGCCGGTGTTGACGAAGACGCAGCCGGGACCGTGCGTGTTGGTCTTCGAGGTCAGCGAATGCACGAACGCGATGTCGTCGACGTGCTGCGCCATGTGGGGCAGTATGCTCGAGATCGGCTTGCCGCATTCGCCGGCCGGCACGAACGGCCAAGGGCTCTGCATCAGATTGCCGTTCTTGCCTTGGAACGACACGAGGTTCTCTTCGCCCGGAAGCGGCTGGCCGTGGTACTTCGCCAGCGCCGGCTTATGCTCCCAGAGATCGATGTGCGACGCGGCGCCGGGGCAAAAGATCTGCAACACGCGGCGGGCTTTGGCCGGAAAGTGGCTCAGCCCTCGGCCCGGCTGCCAGGGTGCCGCGCTTGCGGCCAGGCCTGGCGCCACGTCTTCGGCTCGCAGGTCGCGGTTGAGGAGATTCACCAGCCCAATCGCGGCTAACCCTGTGTAGGCGTCAGCCAGAAAGCCGCGCCGCGACAACACCCGCTCGCCAATCGCGCTGCATAACTGCTGTTGCTTCATCCCGCGCATCCCGAATCGTGTCTCGCTGGACGGACGTATCCGTGCGGC
>JAEUIK010000438.1 GCA_016793185.1 Planctomycetaceae bacterium
AGGATCAAAAGCTCGCCTACCGCGGACAACTCGACGCCAGCCGGCCGGGCAACGGCATTCCGGTGACTGGCGAAGACCTCCGCGCCGCGCTCGACGCCGTGCTCGCCGGCAAGTCGCCCAGCCAACAGCAAAAGGCCAGCATTGGCTGCAACATCAAATGGCGCGCGGGCAACGAGCCCGATTATTTCGGGAAATGATCCGGCACGCAGGGCGGGGCAGATGTAGGTCAGGGCTTGCCCTGACTATTGGATCGCTCGGGGGTCGCTGTCAGGCCAAGGCCTGACCTACGCCTACTGTCAGGCGAAGGCTCGTAGGTCAGGGCTTGCCCTGACCATTCGACCTGTCAGGCCAAGGCCTGACCTACGCCTGTGTTAAGCTCGGAGTGGCCGCTACAGACGACGCCGGATCAGTCGCGGCTGGGATCGCACCACAAGATTGCCGCCCGCGCGAGAACTTTGGCGCCGATCGCCAGGGCCCGCTCGTCGACGTTGAACGTGGGCGTATGCAGGGCCGAGTTGCCGGCCGTTTCCGATGCACAGCCGAGCCGGTACATCGCGCCGGGGACGTGATCGAGATAGGCGGCGAAATCCTCGCTTCCCATGCTGGGGCGGGCGATCGGCTCGACGTGCTCGGCACCGAGGACCTCCGTGGCCGCCTGGCGCACCAGCTCATTGGCCCCTGGATCGTTGAGCACGGCGCTGATGCCCTCGACGATTTCCACTTCAATGGTGGTACCCGACGCGGCGGCGATGCCCCCTGCGATCTGCCGGATCTGTTCTTGCGCTCGCGCGCGAGCTCGGCGATCGAGCGTGCGCAGCGTTCCCAACAGCCGGGCTTCACCCGGAATTACGTTGGCGGCCTGGCCGGCCTGGATCATGCCAATCGAGACGACCACCGGGTCCTGGCTGTCGATCGCGCGCGGGACGAATGCGTACAACGCGGCGATCAATTGGGCCGCGGCGGCGATTGGATCGCGCGTATCGTGGGGTCGGGCAGCATGACCGCCGCGCCCGCCGATGTGGAACTGCAGCGTATCGCAATTCGCTGTGAAGGCGCCGGCGCGGACGCCGATCCGCCCCACCGGGCGCCCCGGATCGACATGTTGGCCGAAGATCGCCGCGACCCCCTCGAGGCAGCCTTGGGACACCATCCCCGCCGCGCCGACCAACGTTTCTTCGGCGGGCTGAAAGATCCCGCGCCAGGCAACGGGCCAGGGAAGTTCGCCGGTGGATTCTAACGCGCGCAGCCCGAGGAGCGCGCCATAGAGCGACGTCGCATGGGCGTCATGCCCACAGGCGTGCATGACCCCCGCGGTGCGGCTGCAATAGTCAACCGGATTGACTTCGTGGATGGGCAGGGCGTCGATGTCGGCCCGCAGGGCCACTCGTGCCGCACGACTCGTCGCCCCCGCCGAATCGACTACCAGGCCGCGCTCGTCGTCGGCGAGGCGCGGCGCGAAACCGGCCTGGCGCAGCAATCCGGCAAGATAGGCGGTCGTCTGCCGTTCGGCCCCGCTCAGCTCGGGATGCGCGTGCAGATGACGTCGCACGCGCACCAATTCGTCGTGCGCGGAATCGATTGCCGCATCGAGAGTTCGCCGCCAGTCGTCTGGCACTGGAGCTGAGTAGCCCGAGGTGGCGTTGCCCGATTGCATCTCAATTCTCAGGGCGATTTGCGGAGGGAGCAGCGGTTCCAGCTTGCGCGGCGGGCGAGGGTTTCGCCAGTCGGGCGGATTGTTCGCGCTCGACGCGTTCTTCTTCCTCGACCTGGGCGAGGATCACGCGCTCGAGCCAGCGCCCCCAGACGAGGTAATGAAAGCCGGCCACCAGGAACAAGATTAGTCCGGCCGCGATCACATAGGCAAACATCCCCAGCGTGAGAAACAGCAAGGCCGTCGTGACGGCCATGGCCAGGATCACCGCCAACATGATGGGCAGCAGCGATCCACGCTTCTCGGCGGGGAGCTCGGGGGCCGGCGGACGTATCGGCCGCTGGCTCATGCGACAAATTCCGGCACGACTGCCGTCGGAATCACGCCCGCCTCGTGTCCCCGGGCGAGCAGTTCCGTCACGGCCTGCCGGCCGCGCGGCCCAAAGTCCAAGGTCCAGTCGTTGACATACATCCCGACGAACTTGTCGGCCCGGTCGCGGTCCAGATCGCGCCCCCACTGCAGCGCGTATTCGAGCGCCTCGGCCCGGTGCTCCAGTCCGTACTTGATGCTCGCCAACAACAGCCGGTTGACCTCGCGAATCAGCTCGGGGCCCAGGTCCCGGCGGATGGCGTTGGCCCCCAAAGGCAGCGGGAGCCCCGTCTCCTGATACCACCACTCGCCCGTATCGACGATCAACTTCAGCCCGCGATCGCCATAGGTGAGCTGCCCCTCGTGGATGATCAGGCCGGCATCGATTGGCCGGCCCTCAAACTCGCCCGTCTCGACGACCTCGATGATCTGGTCGAAGGGAACGACCACCTCCTGGAACTCGGGGCCCAGACACATCCGCAGCGCCAAATACGCCGTGGTCAGCGTTCCGGGCACGGCGATCGTCGCCTCGCGGAAATCCTTGAGGGGCCACGGGTCGCGGGCGATCAGCATCGGTCCGTAGCGGTCGCCCATGCTGGCCCCGCAGGGGCAGAGGATGTACTTGTCGGTCAGGTGGGCGTAAGCGTGCAGGCTGACGGCGGTCAATTCGAGTTCGCCCGCAAAAGCCCGGCGATTGAGCGTTTCGATGTCGACCAGCTCGTGCTCGAAGGCAAGAGGGCCGGTGTCAATCTTGTGATTGGTCAACGCGTGAAACATGAACGCGTCGTCGGGGTCGGGGCTGTGCCCCACGCGGATGCGTTGCGGCGCGAAGGTCAAACTCGGGCTCCCAGAGCAAGGCGCGAAGAGGGGCCTCCGGTACGGTCGGAGACGCTCGCGGAAATAACCGCACGCCATCCTAGACGTTTAACCGAGAGCGTCCAAGGGGCGGCCGGCGAGCCGCAGACCGGCTGGCAGTGCGCAATCGCGCGGTCGGGAAACGGTCCCAGCAAGGGGCGCGGCACGGGTGCATGTGCCGTGCGCCAGCAGAATCGCTCGCATCAGGCGACGAACCAGCACGGCCCTCGA
Organism: Planctomycetaceae bacterium; assembly: GCA_016793185.1. Lineage (GTDB taxonomy): Bacteria > Planctomycetota > Planctomycetia > Pirellulales > JAEUIK01 > JAEUIK01. The sequence continues at coordinate 3,107 of JAEUIK010000438.1, forward strand.
TCCGCGCGCCACGGCGGGGCACAAACAAGTCGAACGGCAGCGGTTGGGTCGGGGCTCGCGCCCCCACCGGGAATCCGACTCTCCGGCGCCCCACCTTCGCTACTCTGGCCAAGCGAGCTACACGCGGCTGACGTTGACCGCGCGCGGCCCCTTGCCGTCCTTGCCCGCTTCGGTGTCGTAGGTCACGGCGTCTCCCATCCCCAGATCTTCGATCTGGAGCCCGTTCAACGACGAGTGGTGGAAGAAGACGTCGTCACCCCCATCATCTGGCCGAATGAAACCGAATCCCTTGTCCGACACGACCTTCTTGATTTTGCCCGACGGCATCGCAGAGACCCTCAACGAAGCACTCACGCAGCCAACGCCGCGCACTCTGGAAAAACCCACGGTAGTGTGGCGAATCCCGAGGGCTCCGACAAGAGGGGGGGGTTGACAATCTTCCCTGGCGAGTGCGTAAGGCCCGGTAGGGCGACACCGTCGATCGCGGCGAGCCCAGGGAACGCCAGGAGAGGCCGAGCGTTAACCGAACGACCGATCTGCTTCGCCAGTTGTGACTTCGAGCGATTGCCCTGGCACGGGAACGCAGGGGGAGGGGGGGGCAGAGCGGGCGTCACACGCACGCAGCTGCGGTGAGGCGCAGCGGAAGATGGCAGGTGCTCGGGGGCGACGCCCCCCCGAGGCTATTGCGAGTTGGGGCGCGAGGGGCGGTTCTTGCCCAGGTCGCGCATGTCCTGCGGCTCGAGCCGACTGGCCCGCAGGTTTTCGCGCTGGATCGCCTCGTAGACTTCCTGCCGATGAACCGGCACTTCGGTCGGGGCGTTGATGCCCAAGCGCACCTTGTCGCCGCGAATGTCGACCACGGTGATGACAATATTGTCACCGATAATGATGCTTTCGTCGCGTTGTCTCGACAGTACAAGCATCGCCGGCTCCTTCGAGCAGCACCGCGGGCCCGGTTGACGGACCTGGCCGCGTGCTGCCCTCACGTTGATCGTCGCTGCGACGGGGGTGAGATTCTCGGGTGGTTAAGCTGTCTTCTTCAATCCCGCGGTCGTGGCCTGCAATTCATACTGAATGGGCAGGTCGCCCGAGGCGATCACCTGCCGCCCGGTCCGCGCGGCGAGATTAATCACCAGCGGGGCCTTGAGGTTAAGCGTGATTGCGTGGTCGTTCTTGCCGACAATGGCCAGCACTTGCGCTTGCGTCACCTCGCCGAGCTGCAACGGGGCCAGCTCGCTGCGCGGCAAACGCAATTGGTAGGTGGGGACAAAGCACCGCGGGCTCACGACCGCCAAGGCGATGTCGGGCCGCAGCGTGCTTTGCAGCCAGCCGAGCGTGTCGTTCTCGGCGTCGGCCAACAGCACCCACGTCTGGCAATCCCGCAGTCCCAAGAGCCCCTCGGGAAAACGGATAATGTCGTCGTTCTCGATCCTGAGGGTTCCGAACCGCGTCGTGTAGAGCAACATTTTGGTAGGCCAACCTTCCGTGGAAATGCCGTCCCAACGCCTGCCGATCTGGGGATCTCGGCGTATGCCTTCCCAGTCGCGCTGGCCCGCCCGTCGACGAAATGCCGCCAACGCGGGCCCGCTGGGAGGACTCGACCTCCCCATTCCGGGGCGCACATTCGTTTCATCGGCTCGGCAACGCCGGGCGCGTAGTAAAATCCCCTGGCGCCAGCACCCCCACGGACTGGACCGCACCGGCCGCGACGGTCAGGTAAGCTGTTCGTCCGTCGGCCCGCAGTTTCTGGCCTCCCCAGAGCCCGCTGCTTCACGGTTTGACTGCGTACACGCGTACACTGGCCACGTAGGCATTGATGTCAAACCGGCTCAAGAGGTCGCGAAACCGGGTGATCAAGTCCTCCTCGGCCGACTCCAGGATTGGCAGGCCGCCGGGGTCGCTCGCGCCGCAACTCCCACCCATCGCGGGCGAACAGCAGCCCGACTGGTTCTCGATCTGGGCATACGCGTTGAGATCCGCTCCGGTGTCAACGATTTCGACCGCGGCAAAGCCGGCTGCCAGCAATCCCTGTCGGTAATCCTCGATGGGAATGGCGCCGGCGATGCAGCCAACGTAGGCCAGCAGGTCGCCGCTGATTTCCGCCGGCAACGGCTTCCGCAAGGCCAGGTCGCTCACGGCCAGCCGCCCCCCCGGCTTGAGCACGCGGGCGATTTCGCGAAAGACGGCTGATTTGTCGGGCGCGAGATTGATCACGCAGTTGCTGATCACGCAATCGACCGAGGCGTCCGCGAGGGGGAGCTGATCGATCGTTGCCTGATGGAACTCGACGTTGGTCGCCCCGGATGCCTCGGCGTTTTTCCGAGCGAGGGCCAGCATTTCGGGCGTCATGTCGATACCGATGGCGCGGCCGTGGGGCCCAACCCGGGCGGCGGCCAGAAAGACGTCGAGACCTCCGCCGCAGCCGAGATCCACCACCACCTCGCCCGCCTTGAGGCTGGCGAATGCCGTGGGATTGCCACACGAGAGCCCCAGGTTGGCCTCCGCGGGAATCGACGCCAACTGCTCGGCGGAATAGCCGAATGCCGAGGCCACGGCCTGCACGCCCTGTTGCTGGCTCGACAGGCCACGCTGGGCGACGGCTCCATAGCGCGAGCGCACGAGTTCTTCGATCGATTGCGACATGGCGAGCTCCTTGTGCGAGAGTTCCCCAGCGGCGACTTCCGCGCCGGTCCGGGCCCGTTTCACTTTGCGCAACACTTCTTCAGCCAATTTCCCAGTCGACGGCGATCGGCCGATTCTTCCGGCAGCTCGCGGCAACAGCAGCCCAGACACGCGAGCAGTTGCTCGTGCAACTTTCCCTGGGCGGGGGCCAGCCGATAGTGCCACCATTGCGCCTCGCGCCGGCGCAGGACCAACCCGGCACGGCGCAGGTAAGCGAGGTGCCGCGACGCGGTGGGCTGCGGCAAATCGAGCGCCGCCACCAGTTCGCACACGCAGCGTTCGCCTCCCAGCAGCAGGCCCAGGATGCGCAGACGGGTGCGGTCGGCCAGGGCCCGAAAGAGCAGCTCGGCAGGAGGTGTTTTCGCCGCGGTCTTCATATTCGCCTAAGCGAATATACGCGCGGAAGCCGGAACCGGCAAGGCGCCGCGGCGCTCCCCACCCCTCGGCAAGGGCCCGGCACCCGCCCGGGCAGGTCGGCGAATCCCTCTGGATCAGTCCAATCCCAGCCCGCAGTCGCGGCAATAGCGCCGCTCGTCCCGGATGAGCAAGGCCAGCGGTGCGAAGAGAAAACAGGCGAACAGCAGGGCGATGAAGACGGCCCAACCGGCGGTCGACACTTTCTTCCGCACGTTGGGAGGCGATGAGCTTCCGCAAAAAGGGCAGTGGAAACGCGGGGAGCCGGCCACGGCGGCAGCCGGTCGCCCGGGCTTCAACCCTTCGGGACCCGGCACCACGACCAGGCCCCGGCACCCCGAACATTGCGCGGTGTGTCCGG
>JAEUIK010000647.1 GCA_016793185.1 Planctomycetaceae bacterium
CCGCCCGTTGGACGACCACCTGGCGACTGCGGGCGTGCTGCCGGCGACGACCTCGCTGTGGGTACAGCCCGTGGATTCGGAGGTCATCCAACTGCAGTGGTACATCGACGACGTGCCGGCGCCGGGGGCGACAGGCAACACGTTTGAACCGGGGAATTACGCCTTGTCGCCGGGGAACCACACGATCCGCGTCGTGGCGAGCGACGACACGGATTGGGTGCGGATCGATCTCGACAAGTTGCGCGAGGACGTGACTTGGACGATCAACGTCGTGCCCGAGCCGTCAGGCATCGTCCTGGCTGGCGTGGGAGCCATGCTGGTGTGTCTCTGGCGGCGCGAGCGCCGGCGGGTCTGCTAGTCAGGTCCTGCCTTAACCGGCTTTCGCGCTCAGCTCCTGCGGCACCGAGTCTTGCGCCAGCACGTGCCGCTCGCGGTACTGGGGCTTTTCGTTGACGTTCAGGTGCAGGCGGCCGAGGTACTCGCCGATCATGCCCAGGCCGAGGAGTTGCAGTCCTCCCAGCGTGAGGATCGAGACGATCGTCGAGGCATAGCCGGGCGTGACGATGCTCCCGGTGAAATGGCGGAAGAGGTAGTACACGCCCGCCAGCAGGCCGCACACGGCGGCGATGCTCCCCACGAACGAGACGACCTGCAAGGGCAACAGCGAGAAGTTGGTGAACAGGTTCAGCGCCAGCGTGACCATCTTGGCGAGCGAGTCGCCCGAGCGGCCGATGGTGCGCGGGTGATGCTCGACGATCGTCTTGCCCACCCGGCGCGTGTTCCAGGCCAAGAGGCCGTCGATGAAGGTGAAGGGGCGGGTGTAGCTCAGAATCGCTTCGAGCAGCTCGCGGCGGAAGATGCGAAAGGCCGTGACCGTGACCGGCAGGCGAAACACCCGGCGGAAGAACATGTTGACGACCGCCGAGCCGGCGTTCTTCAGGAGCGGATGCTTCTTCTTGTCGTAGCACCCGTAGACCAAGTCGAGATCCTGGCCGCGAATCGCCTCGAGCAACTTCGGAATCTCTTCCGGAGGATGCTGCAGGTCGTCGTCCATGGTCACGATCAGCTCGCCGCGGGCGTGGCGAAACCCGCACATCAGCGCATTGTGCTGGCCGTAGTTGCGCATTAACTGCACGGCGACGATCCGCTCCGGATCCTGGCTTTGCAATTCCGTGAGGACGCTCCAGGAATGGTCCGGTCCGCCATCCTCGACCAGTACCAGCTCGTAGGTGAGCGCGAGCTTGTCGAGCACCTGGCGGAGCCGGGCGACCAGCAGCGGCAGGATCTCGGCCGAGTTGTAGACCGGAATCACCACCGAGAGGTCCACGCGCGCGGCGCGTTGGGGCCAGGACAAAATCCTGCCGGATCGCGCCGGATCGGCCGGCGCGGAGCCCGCGCCAGCCACGTGTCGACGACTGGTCCCAAGTTGCGGATCAAGAGGCATCATGCTGCGTCGCCTGGAACGAGAGGAAACGAAGGAAGCTGGACTTGCACGGGGAGCGGCTGGCACGGCGCCGCGCTCCGCCGCCAGAGTCGCATTTCGAGCGAAACCCGCGTGAGGTCGTCGTTGAGGTTGGCCGCCCCGCCATGAATCAGATAGGGGGAGAAGACCAACACTTCGCCGGCGGCCGGGTCGGGCCGCGTCATCCGCAAAGGCATCCGCGCGTTGGTGACCGTGGGGACCGTGTAGTTGAGCCCCTCGATCTTGGCGCCGTTGACCGAGCGTTCGATCTCGGCTTCGGACCATTTGTGGCTCCCCGGCAGCACCGGCAACGACGAGAGGCGATTGCTGCCCGCCACGGGAAAGTAGATGTTCACGCCGTCGCGGAGGTGATCGAGCCAGACGTCGCGATGCGGCGGGTTGTTGTCTTGCGGCTTGTGCGGGCGCACGATGCGGAGAAAGAAGGGACGGCCGCGGTAGTTCGCACCGTCGACGGTCAGCGCCGTCCCGCAGATCTGCGACACGCGCTGCTCGACTTCCGCCAGGCGAATCGGGAACTGCTGACGCTCGAAACCGATTCGAGTCCGCTTGATGATCGCCGCATGCTGTTCGTCGGTGACCAGGCGATGGTACTTTTCGAGGCAGAATTCTCCGGGGATTCGAATCCCCTGGGCTTCGACCTCAGCGCGGATCAATTGCGCGAAGCCGCGGCGCAGCGCGGCGAGCTGCGGTTCGGACAGGAACGGCTTGACGCAGTAGCCCTGCGCGTCCCAGGGGGTGCCGCTCAGGATATTGTCGTCGGTTTCGAGCAGGACGGCGCCGGGACCTTTCTCGGTCTGGCCATCGAGTTGGAACGATACGCGTTGCTCGTCAATCCAGTATTCGACCAGGGGCATGGCTCTTGGCTCCTCACGGCAGCGCCTCAGGCGGCTGCGGAACAGGTGACGGGAATCTCGGTGGAAACGGGCGGCGCGGCGAGCGCCGCGTCGATGTCGGCGAGCAGCTCCGCGGACAGCACCAGCTCGGCCGCCGCGGCATTGGCACGAATCTGGTCCGGCAGCGCGGCGCCGGTGAGCACCGCACTCAGGCCGGGTAGACGAAGACACCAGGCCAGCGCCAGCGTGGCCAGCGGCAGGCCATGACGATCGGCGACCGCCGCCAGCCGGGCGACGACCGGCTCGGTCGCCCCCTGCAACTGCCACATGTCCTTGGCTGCCCGAGCGTGGGCGCCGCGCGAGCCGTCGGGTCGGTTGCCGCCGAGGTACTTGCCGGTCAACACCCCCTGCGCGAGCGGCGAATAACCGACCAGTCCGATCCCCAGGGCGCGGCACGCGCCCAGCGTCGCCGATTCGATCCCCCGCTCGAGCAGGTTATAGAAATGCTGATTGCTGATCGGGGCGGGCGCGCCGGTCTGCGTTGCCTGGTCGCGGCACTCAACGAGCTGCGACTCGCTGAAGCGGCACACGCCCCAGTAGAGGACCTTTCCCTGGCGGATCAGGTCGTCCATCGCGCGGACCGTTTCGTCGAGCGGCGTCTGGGCGTCGAACCGATGGCATTGCAGCAGATCGAGATGATCGGTCCGCAGCCGCCGCAGGGCGCGCTGCACGGCCGCGAAGATGTGCTTGCGCGACAGGCCGCGATCGTTGGGGTCGGCGGAGGTGGGAAAGAACATCTTGGTGGCCACCACCATCTCGTCGCGATCGATCTGGCTGAGAAAGTTGCCCAGGATCGCTTCCCCCTGCCCTTGGCCGTACGTGTCGGCCGTGTCGAGAAAGTTGATGCCCGCCTCCCGGGCGGCGTGCAGGACCGCCAGCGCTTCCGCCTCGTCGATCTTCACGCCGGCCGTGTTCCAGTTGCCCAGGCCGATCGCGCTGACCTGCAGGCCGGAGCGTCCGAGCGGGTTGTATCGCATGGCGGTCGTGTCCTGAGTGCGGCGACCTCGCGGCGAGCCGCGTGGGGGCCGTTTGCGGGGCGCATCATCCCCAGCGCCCAGCGAGGGCCGTTTTCGCAGCCTAAGTATCGACCTCCCGGTGTGAGAACTTGCGGGTCAGGCAAAATATTCCGGCGGCTGCCCGAGCCTTGTCGCCTCGGACCTGCATTCGCCGAGCTGCTGGCGCGGCGGCTGCTAGCATCGCGCAGCGCGGCCGGAGTATTTCCTGGAGCCGCCTGTTTTGTGCAACCGATAAAGTCCGGCGCGTGCGAACCTGGCGTTGGCGCGCCCGTCGGGAATCGCTCCACTGGGGCCTCCCCCGGCGGGTCGCTGGCAGCAACTGGATGCGGTGAGGTGCTCGAAGATGCGGATCTGCTTCTACACCTCCACGGCGCTTCCCAAGCTCGGCGGTCAGGAAGTTGTCGTCGATACGCTGGCGCGACAGTATCTCGAACTGGGGCACGACGTGCTGGTGCTCGCCCCCTGGCCGCGCCACGCGACGGCCGACGATGCCAGCCTCCCCTACCCCGTCGTCCGGCATCCCCGCTTCTTTTCGACCCGCCGGCTTGTGGCCTGGTATCGCCGCTACTTGCTCAAGACTTATCGCTGGAACCCGTTCGACATTTTGCATTGCCACGACGTGTATCCGACAGGCTACCTGGCGGCCCTCTGCCGGAGCGAGATCGGGGTGCCCGTCGTGATTACCAGCCACGGCGGCGACGTCCGCGAAGGCAACGCCCGGCTCGTCAAGCAGGGACTGACCGAGCGGCACGTGCAGGCGCTGGCCAATGCCGACGCGCTGGTCGCTATCAGCCGATTTACCGCAGAGGGATTTCGCCGGCTCTATCCGCTGGCGCGCAACATCGTTGATATTCCGAATGGAGTAAACGCCCATGAGTTCACCGAACCGGTGGCGCGGCCGGCGGATCTCGAGGCGCGCGTGGTCGCCAACCAGTACGCCTTCTTCATCGGGCGCCTCCACGCCCGCAAGGGAGTCGATGTGCTCTTGCAGTCGCTCAGCCAGGTTCCCGCGCAGCACCGTCTGAACCTGGTAATCGCGGGCGACGGTGATGAACGCGCGGCGCTCGAGGCTCAGGCCCGGCAGCTGGGGCTGGCCGAGCACGTGACCTTTCTGGGACGCACCACCGGAGCGAAGAAGGTCTGGTTGCTGCAGAATGCGCGCGTGACCGTCGTACCGTCGCGGACCTGGGAATCGTTCGGACTGGTCGTGCTCGAAAGCTACGCGGCGGGCCGGCCCGTCATCGCGTCACGGCTTCCCGGCATGCAGGAATTGATCGACCCCGAACGCACGGGGCTCCTGGTCGAGAGCGAGTCGGTCGCGGAGTTGACGCAGGCACTCGCGCGCTGCGGAGCGGACGAGCGCTTGACCGATCAAATGGGACGCGCGGCGCAGGCCTTTGCCCAGCACTACACCTGGCGCGAGGTCGCGAGCCGGCATCTCGAGTTGTACGAACAACTGCGGCGGCCACAGGCGCTGCGGCGCGTCGCTTAGCACCCCGGAACCGGACATCCCAGCGACCGCTGGACCGCAGGGGAAAGGACCACGGATGGCCAGTCTGCGCAAGAAGTGGCAGAAGTTTTGCAATGCCCTCGATCCGCTGCAAGGTCTCGACCAGACCGCCTGGTTGTCGCGAGCGCAACAAGAGACGCCCCAGGCGGTGGCCGTCGTCGAGCCCGAGTGGCGCGGCATCTACAGCTCGACGCGCAACCTGTTTCCGGTGATCCTGCCGGTCAAGGATTCGCTGAATCGACGTTCGGCCGAGCGGGTGGCTGAGTTGTTGCGGGCGACCGGCGCGCGGCGCGTGGTCATCAGCGGCTTTCCGCTGAGCTTCGTCCATCTGGTCGAAGCGCTGCGGCATGGCCCCCGGCCGCTCGAGGTCTTCGGCCTCTGGCACGGCAGCTTCGTGCAGTCGAACGAGAACTACAACTGGCGCTCGTTCGTGACGCTCAAAGACCTGGCCGAGCGCGGGCTGGTCAGCAAACTCGGCTTTGTGAAGACCGGCATGGCCGAGGCGCTGCAGCGCTTGGGGATCCGCGCCAGCTTTGTCATGAACGCCATCGACGAAACGCCCGCCGGACCCTCGACGCCGTTGGCCGGAGGCCCGCACTTCGGGCTGTGGGCGGTGCGACTGGCCACCTGGCGGAAGCTCCCCTATGCGATGCTTGTGGCCGCGACGGCGGTGCCGGGCTCGATGCTGCACGTCGGCGGCGCTGACGAGCGGGTGATCGAGTTCGTGCGCGAGATGCGCGTCCGCGCGCAGGTGAGCCAGGGAGCGGTGCCGCAGGCCGAGCTGCCGGGGCGCTTGCGCGAGATGCATCTCAATCTCTATGTGACGTTCTCGGAATGCTGCCCGATGGTCCCCATGGAAAGCCTGGCGGTGGGCGCCCCCTGCCTGCTGGGGCCGACCTCGCATCTCTTCGAGGACGACGCCTATCTGCACAGCCGGTTGGTGGTCCCCTACCCCGATCGGCACGAGGTGATCGCCCGCTACATTCGCGTGGCGGTCGAGGAACGCAGCGAGATCGTCGCCGCGTATCGCCGCTGGCTGCCGGATTACGTGGCCGCGAGCCGGCACTCGGTCGCCGAGTTCCTGGACCTGGCCAGCGCCGGGCAACGGTCGCACGCCGCCTGAACCCGTGGCGGATCCGCTTACGGCTGCGCGTTTGCCGATTCCGACTTGCCGACGCTCGCGTCGGCGCGGCGATAGAGATCCCCCAGGCGCGTTTCCGCGACCTTCTCGAGCACCGGCGGGAGTGCGATCTGTGCCAGATCCTGCGGCTTGAGGATCAGCCAGCGCGACCTGGGAGGCAGGGCCTGGTCGCGCCAAGCGAGCACCGGCGCGAGCCCAACGCCCGGCGGAATGCCCGCCACAAGCGGCGTGTTGACGTGGTCCATGTGGATCACGATCGTGTTGTCCCAGGGCGAAGCCTGCGGGTCGAACGGGACCAGTTGGTTCATCTCGTCGGCGAACTCGGCGATTTTGGCCTGGTCGAAGTCGACCCGCGGACGGTGGAATTCGGCAAATTGGGGAAGCGCGAAGCCCGCCGTGAGCACGGCCAGAACGGCGTAACCGGGCAACCAATTGCGAGCGCCGATTCCGGCCAGCACCAGGACCGACACGAAGAGATGTGGCGCGACGACGCGATAGTCGCGCCAGTCGAAGATGTCGTAGAAGGAGATCACGAACGCCAGGATCGAGAGCATGTTGAGGGCCACGAAGCCAAAGGCCCGCCGGGCCGTTGCGGCATCGGCAAGCGCCTCGGGCGACTCGCCGTCGTCCAAGCCCGCGTCGAGACGGGGTTGTTGCCGGCTCAGCAGGTGATAGCAACCGGCCGCGGTGATCAACACCACCTGGTAGCGCAGGCCGAGCTGCACCCAGGTATCGCGCGTGGGCGAGAGGTAGTGTCCCACGCCCTTGAGCGCACGCCGCGCCACCATCGCCACGGCGGCCGGCGGATCGTGCTTGAGCGTGTCAAGGACGTCTCCCATGAAGTTCGGAAACGGCGCGTAGAGCCAGATTGCCTCGCCGTACAGCAGTCCGATCGGAATCGCGGCCCCCACCAACAGCGCGAGCCAGTGCCGCCAGTTGCCCGGTTGCCAGACGACCCATCCCAGCGGCAGCAGGAGCCACCCCCAGGTGACGCGAATCTGCGCCGCGGCCACCACGACCAGCACCGCCGCGAGCTGCAGACGCTTGTCACGCGGGTTCCGGATCAAGCCGGTCGCCACGCCGGCGATCACTAGCGCCAGCGCGTAGTGCAAAGCTTCCTGCATCGACGTCGGTAGGTAAAGGATCAACGGCCAGAACGTGTTGACCACGAAGGCCGCGGTCCAAGCCTGGCGACGATTCGGGCGCACGATCGCCAGCCAGAGCAAGCTGGCGGCCACGACCAGCGCGGCGTCGATCAAGGGAATGCTCGCCGGGACGAGGGCCGTGGCGCGCGTCAGTGTTCCCAGCAAGGCAGGATAGATCGGGCCATGGGCGGCGAAGTGGACCCACGGAGCCCGGGCAATCGCTTCGTTGCAGGCCGTGTAGCCCCCGTCGAATCCGGCCCGATGGTAGACCGCCATTTCATTCCAATAGAGCGTCTCATCGTGCCAGATGGCGGCGCAATCCCACAGCGTTCCGTGGCACAGCACCCCCAGCAGCAACGAGACGCTCGCCAGCGGGCCAAACGCGATCAACAACAGCGGCACGATGCGGCGGGCCAGGGGCTCGGCGGACATGGCAGTTCCTTCGACCGGGGGTGGGCTGTGCGATGTGCGGCTCGTCAGGCCGCCCGGGCGGAAACGACATAACGAAACTTGTCGCGCCACCCTTCGCGCCGCAGCCCGGCGAAATCGGTAAAGCG
>JAEUIK010000520.1 GCA_016793185.1 Planctomycetaceae bacterium
GTCTCTGCCGAGATGTTTGCGGCAGCTGCCGACAGCAGAATGTACCGCGCGGAGCGGCGGCAGTAGACCGGATTCCGGCGTACCGTGCCCTGGCCGGCACGAGGCCGTGCGTGCGCCAGCCGGTCCACGTCGGCTGGTCAAGCATGCGTGCGGTGGCCTCGGCGGATCCCGCGATTCCACAGAATCTCCGGCCTTCGACCCTTGACCCGTTCTCACAAGTAGTCTGCAATTGCGGGTAACGGGGTGGCACACGATCGGGCACTCACTTCTCGCCCCCCGGTCTTGTTTGATCTGGACGGTATTGTGACGGGCGACAACGCCGATACTCCCTGGACGGAACTGCTCAAACGGGCTCGCGAGGGGTGTCCCGAAGCCCTGGGGCGGCTGCTCGAGCCGTACCGTTCCTATCTGCTCGGTACGGCGAATCAGGGACTGGCCGATGACCTCAAAGCGAAAGAGGGGGCATCGGACATCGTCCAAGAGACGTTCTTCGAAGCGCTCGATGGATTCAAACGCTTCAAGGGCGAAAGTCCCGACGAGTTGGAGCACTGGCTGCGCGCGATCCTGGGGTTCCGGCTGGTTGACTTCGCCCGCAGATACCGCCAAGGGGGAAAGCGACAGATCGAGCGCGAAGTCCGGCTCGAATCGGCTGCGGGAGCCGACCTGAACGGCGAGCAACTGGCTGGGCGTGAGCGGACTCCCCGCTCGTACGCGATCGCCCAGGAGGAAGCTCTGCGGCTGTGGCGTGCCATGGCGGCCCTCCCCGAGCGCGACGCGCTCGTGCTGCGGTTACGCGACCAGGAGGGCTTGCCATTTACAGAAATCGGCCAGCGATTGGGGGTTTCGGCCGATGCCGCCCGCAAGGCCTGGGTCCGCGCCCTGCAGCACCTGCGGCAAGAGCTCAGTGTGCTGGGCAAGTCCGGCGGCGTCTCACCGGAAACCCATCCCGGCGAGCTCGGGCCCGAGGGCTCGAACGATACTCCCACCTCCGGTGACGGTCTGGCTCCCGGCGATTAAAGTAGGGAAAGCCGCATCGCCCGGGGTCAGCCGCATGAAGGCGGCCAGTCCGAGGTCGGGCGCGCCAGCTCGATGAGAGGGCAGCTCATGCCTGAGCCGCAGGATTCCAACGCGCGCACCGATGCGGACATGCATGCCGATGTGCTCATCGGCTACGACGATGCCCTGCTCAAAGGGCACGACTATGCCGCGCCCCCGCCCGACTGCGACCGCCGCGGCGAGCTGGCCGAGGACATCGCTTGCCTCGAACTGCTGCACCGCGTGTTGCGCCCTGGGAACGATCCGGCGCAGGCCATGACGCTGGGGAGTGTCAAAGACCCCAGTCCCGCCGCGCCGGCTGCGACGGATATTCCACGCAAGATCGGGCGTTTCGAAGTGCTGCGCGAGCTGGGGCGCGGCGGCTACGGCATCGTGGTGCTGGCGCTCGATCCGAATCTCGACCGGCTCGTGGCCGTCAAGATCCCCCGCCCTGAGGTGCTCGTCAGTTCCGTCCTCCGCGAACGGTTCTTGCGCGAAGCAGCGACCGCCGGCAGGCTCGATCATCCCAATCTCGTGCCCGTCTTCGAAGTCGGCGAGGACGGGCCCCTGTGGTATATCGCCGCGGCCTACGTGTCGGGCGGAACCATGTCGAAATGGCTCGCCGGGCTGCGCGAACCGCTGCCGCCCCACGCTGCCGCGGCGCTCGTGGCGCAGCTGGCCGACGCAGCCCAACACGCGCATTCGGCTGGCATCCTCCATCGCGATATCAAGCCGGGCAACGTGCTCATGCAGCCTGAGGACGAGACCGTCGACGGCGAGTCGCTGTCGCGCTACGCGGTGCTGGGCTACGTGCCCCGCTTGTGCGACTTCGGACTTGCCAAGCTCCTCGACGCCGAGGGGGACGAGACCATTTCGGGCACGCTCCTGGGGACGCCCGCGTACATGGCTCCCGAACAGGCCACGGGCCAAACCTCTCACTTGGGCACGGCCACCGATGTCTATGGACTGGGCGCGATCCTCTATGAGCTGCTTACCGACTCGGCGCCGTTTCGGGGAGGCAACAGCATCGAAACCCTCCGCCGCGTCGTCCAGGACGAGGTGGTGCCTCCCCGGAAGCTGCGGCCGGCGATTGACCGCGACCTCGAAGCCATCTGCCTGAAGTGCCTCGAAAAGAAGCCGGGCGACCGCTACCAGACGGCGCGCGAGCTGGCCCTCGACCTGCGGCGCTTCCTGGCGGGCATCCCGACCGAAGCCCGCGTCGTCACGCGGGCCGAGCGATTGGCCAAATGGTGCCGACGCGAGCCGGCGCTGGCCGCGGGCGCCGCGATGGCCATGGCCAGTTGCATGGCGCTGGTCGTGGGGCTGGCCTGGTCGAATTACCGGATCGCCCGCGCGCGCGACGTCGCGCAGCTCAGCGACCTCCGCACGCGCCAACTGCTCTACGCATCCGATTTGCAGCTGGCCCAGAACGCGATGCTGAACAGCGACTATGGCACCGCCAAGTCGATTCTGGGAAAGCATTTGCCGGCGGATAGCGCCGCCGATGAGCGCGATTTTGCCTGGTGGTTCATGTGGAACGCCCTCCACCGCGAGGTCGCCAGCCTTCCGGCTCATGGCGACGACGTCTATGCGTTGGCTTACGCGCCCGACGGTCGCCGACTCGCGACGACGTGCCGCGACGGCGGAACTCGGATCTGGTCGCTCCCCGAGCGCCGGCTCGTCAAGCACTTCAAGGACCATGACGGTGAAGTCAACTGCGTCGCCTTTTCGGGCGATGGATCGTTGCTGGCGACCGGGGGTGACGACCACATCGTGCTCGTGCGCGACGCCACGACTTACGAGATTCGCCACCGGCTCGTGGCGCTCCCGCCCGAGGCGGACGCTTTCGTCAGCGCCACCCTGTTCCATCCCGACAGCCGTCGGCTGTTCGTGGCTGCGGGAGGCGAGATCCAGGTCTGGGATGCCCTCAGCGGCGAACAGCTGGCCCACGCCGCCGCGCACGAACATACCATCAAGAATCTCGCACTCTCGCCCGACGGCCAGCGGCTCGTCAGCGTGGAACGCGACCTGATCCTGTGGGAGACCGCCGGGCTGACGGCGATCGAAAAGGCCAGGCTGCCTTCCCCGAACATTTATACGAGCGCCTGTTTCGTCGATGGAGGCCAGCGCGTGGCGTTGGCCGACGACGGCGGCACGATCTACGTCTGCGACTCACAGACGCTCGCGCGGATTCACCGAGTCCGGACCAGGCTCACCGCGGGAATTCTGGCCATGCATGTCTCGCCGGATGGGAGGTGGCTGGCGGCTGGCTCCGCGGATCGCTCGATCGCAGTGCTGGAGGTGGACGCCTGGGAAGTCTACACGCAGTTCGAAAGCCACGGCGACCGCGTCTGGGATGTGAAGTGGTCGACCACGGGCGACTCCCTCGCCTCGTGCGACGGCGACGGGACGGTCAAGTTCTGGAGCCTCCCTTCCGACGATCGCTGGCGCTCGCGCGACGGTACCCAGGCTCTGGCGAATGAGGATCTGGAGTTCGACAGTTTCACCTATTCGCCCGACGGCACGCTGCTGGCCGCGGCGATGAATCGGTCGCGCATTCTCCTGCGCGATATCGCCGCGGAGCGATCCCTGCGTTTGCCGGTGCCGCCCGAGAACGGTTGGATTGCCCATCTCGAGTTCACCAGGGATGGCCGGCAACTGGTTTCCTGCCATGCGAACGCCGTCATCAAGATCTGGGATGTCGCCACGGCCAGCCACGTCGCCGACGTCAAAGTTCCCGGCCAACTCAGCGCTATGGCGCTCGACCCCACGGGGCAACATTGCATCGTCGCGGTGACGCACACCGCCGAGATGCCGGATCCCGGCCAACGCTTCGTCGCGGTACTCGAGTGGCCCAGCGGCCGGCAGCGGGCGAAGCTTCCCGTTGTTGAGAATCCCGTCACCAAGCTGGCATTCACGCCGGCCGGCGACGAATTTGTCGTCGTGCGCAACGGGCTGATCGCCTTCTACGACGTTCAGTCGCTGGAGACGAGGTTGAAGCTGGGCCGCTCGGCCGACGCCTTCGTGGACCTGGCATTTCTTCCCGACGACCGGTTTATCGTCGCCGAATGGCGGCAAGGGGCGACGCTTCGCGACCTGAAAACGGGCGCCGTCCAAGCTCGGCTCTCGGGGCATGCAGGCGTCGTCTCCGCGGTGGCCGCCCATCCAAACGGCCGCAACGTCGCGACGCTCTGCGACCCCGGCATCCTCCAAGTCTGGGATCTCCGCACCCAGCAACCGCTGATCCGGATCAGCGACGTGACTCGGCCTGACCACGGCGGAATGTTGTTCGAACCGCGCGGACGCCAGCTCGCAGTCCAGCAGCCGTTCGAGCTTGCCGTTTGGGATGGCCAGCCGGCCGACGATGCTGCTCCGAGCCCAATCCGACCCCTGCGGAGTCAGGGGCCCCAGCTGCGCTGGCCGGGCGAATTCATGGATCGCGATTCGATCGCCACGACGATTCCCGATCCCATCCAAGAGATCGGCTGGTCCCACGATTCGCAGCATGTGCTGATTGCGGATAACGCGGGGGGACTCTATCGCTGGCAGCCCGAGTCGGCAAATCGTCCCGTGCGCCTGGCCACGAAGCTCGACAGTCCGGCTCGGATCTTGCGCAGCGCACCCCGGCGGGATCTATGGGTGATCGTGTGCGAAAACGACACCGCGCAGGTTTGGCGCGGCGCCGAGTCGGGCCAGACTCCTTTTCCCGTCCCCCCGAGTTGCGATTGCGCACTCGATCCCGCTGGCGAGATCCTCGTCGTCATCGACTCGGAGGCAATCGCCGCGCACAGCACGGCAACGGGCGAAACGCTCTGGAAGGTCAGCCACGACGGCAAACACTATGGGACCGCCTTTGCCGGGGCCGACTTTGTCGCGGTCTCGTACGATACTGGCGCCTACCGCCTGCATCGCCTCGCGGACGGCCAGGTGGGATGGGAACGCCGACTCGAGCAGAGTTGGTATCGGAACCTGGTCGGCAGCAGCGACGCGCAACAGCTGGCCGCCGTGCGCCGCGACGGAACCACCGACCTGCTCGATCGGACCTCGGGCGAAATCCTCTCTTCGACCTCGCATCCCGCCGAATGGATGCTTTACCTGGGCGACAGCCATCGAGCGCTCACCTGCCAGGAGATGGCGTTCGACATCTTCGACCTCGACACGGGCAAGGTCGTGGGAACGCTGCCCCCCGTCCTGAAAAAGCACGTGGTCAGCCCCAATGGCCGCTGGTTGGCGTGCTGCGACAAAGAGCGGCTCGCCGTGCTGCGGATTGCCCCTCAGGGCACGCCGCTAGCCCCTTGATTTGCCGGCGGATCTGCCGAGAATTTTTCGGCCCGGCCGGGGCGCCCCGATTTCTGGCGTTGCGCGGCGGAAGTTTTGACGCCTGAGAGGGGAGCTCGCCCGTTGGTCTCCAGATTCCAGCGACTTCCCCGGCAGGACCGAGCATGTCAACCACGCTGCAGCAAGAGAATTCCTGGCAGGCAACCCCTCCGGCTCCGCGCGGCGACCTGCTGGCGGTGATCGCGGCGATGCTCTTTCCGTCGCTCGCCACCTGGCTGTACTTCGTGGCATTCGCGGGGCACGAGGCCATGCACGCGGTCTATTCGACCGTCAAAGTCCTGCAATTCGCGTTTCCGCTCCTCTGGGTGATCGGGCTGCGCAAGCGCTGGCCCAAGCCCGGCTGGCCGGGCCGCGCGGCAGTCGCCACGGGACTCGTCCTGGGACTGGTGATCACTGCCGCGATGCTGTTTGCTTATCAGTCGCTCTTGACGCACACCCCGTGGTTGGACGCGCCCATCGAGCAGATCCGCGCGAAGGTTGCCGAGATGGGATTGAACACGCCGCTGCGCTTCGCGGCGCTGGCTCTGTTCTATTCCGTCATTCACTCGTTCCTCGAAGAGTACTACTGGCGGTGGTACGTCTTCGGCGAGCTGCGAAGGTTTACGGGCGATGCGGCGGCGATCGGACTCTCGAGCCTCGGCTTTATGGCCCACCATGTCATTGTCCTTGGCCTGTACTTTGGCGAGTCCTGGTGGCTGACCGTGCTCCTCTCGCTCTCGGTGGCGGTGGGAGGCGGCCTCTGGGCATGGCTCTATCGCCGCTCCGGCAGCCTGGTCGGTCCTTGGCTCAGCCACGCCCTGGTCGACGCCGGGATCATGGCTATCGGATACCTGATGATCCGGGGAAGCTGAGCGTCGCCGCCGACAATACGGCAGCGCCAGCCCGGAGAAACCGCGGCTCAGGCGGGCTCGAGCAGTTCCGCGGCCGCGGCACGATACGCTTCGTAGAGCTGCCAGGTAACCGGGCCGACCGCGCCGGTTCCCACGGCCGCGTCGTCGATTTGCGTCACGCCCTGGACTTCGGTCGTCGTGCCGGTCAGCAAGACTTCCTCGGCCCGCAACAACTCGTCGAGCGTCAGCGTGCGCTCCTCGACGCGCAGCCCCGCGCGGCGGGCAAGCTCGACCACAATATCGCGCGACACGCCCGGCAGGATCCTGGGGCTCTGCGGCGGCGTGACGATCACGCCCTCGAGGACCGCGGCCACGTTGGCGCTCGCCCCCTCATTGACGGTGCCATCGGCTTCGACGAAAAGCGCCTCGTAGGCCCCCGCCGCGGCCGCCTGTTGCTTGGCCAGAAAGTTCGGCAGGAGGTTCGTCGTCTTGATGTCGCGGCGGGCCCAGCGCGATTCGGGCACCGTGATCACGCGCACCCCGTGACGCCGCGTCGCCGGCTCGGTCGCCTGCCAGGCCCGGACCGTGACGATCACATTCGGCGCGAGCCCGGGGGGTGGAAGATGCTGGCGGGGAGCCGAACCGCGAGTGACCTGCACATAGATCAGCGCCGTGGCGCAGCCGCTCTGCCGCAGCGTCTCGGCGACCCAGGCTCGCACCTGCGGCAGCTCGGCCGCGATTCCCAGAGCCGAGAGACTGCGCTGCAAACGGGCAAAATGCCGCGCGCCGGCGAGCAGGCGCGTTCCCTCGGCGAGCAGCACCTCATAGACGCTGTCGGCAAACAGCAAACCGCGATCGTTGATCGAGATCGTCGCCTGCTCGAGCGGCGAAAAGCGTCCGTTGACGCAGGCCCAATCTGCCATGCGCGGTCCCTAGCGGCATTCACCTGGCAACGCGAGCGCCATCGCGACACGAATTCCAATTCGCCGCCCGCCCCTTCCCCCCGGTTCGACCGGGGGAAGGGGATCGGCACCAGCGAACTGGGATATCTACCGGAG
Organism: Planctomycetaceae bacterium; assembly: GCA_016793185.1. Classification (GTDB taxonomy): domain Bacteria; phylum Planctomycetota; class Planctomycetia; order Pirellulales; family JAEUIK01; genus JAEUIK01. Next base: position 7,262 of record JAEUIK010000520.1, read on the forward strand.
GTTGCTCGAGACTTCCCCAGCCGGGGTCAGCTCGTGCTCCGAGAAGGTGATCTGCAGCACCTTCAGCGAGCCATCGGCGCTCTTCACGACGACGTGCTCGGCGGGCAGCTCGAACTTGCCGACCTTGACCCACTTCTGCAGCACGGCTTCGTTCGAGATGAGCTTGCCGGAGGCGACGTCCCAGTAGCTGGCCGAGTAGCTCTGCGGCATGTACTTGCCTTCGTCGTTCCGCGCGACTTCGAGCGTGCTGATGGTGAACCGCATCTTGCCCATGTGCCGGTTCACTTCACGAATCACGTCGTCCTTCACGCGGTAGGCGCTGTGCGCCGAATCCCCCTCGAACTTGATCAGCCGCCCGAGCGGATTCTTGCCGTCGTCGCCGTAGACGACGTCGCTTTCGCTGAAGGGAGCGGGCAGGCGATGACGAATCAACAACTGCAGCTGCTGCGACGCCCAGCCCTTGACGTTGTCCGAGACGCCCCGAAGCATGACGTCGCCCGAGCGATCGACGATCAGCTCGCCCTCGCCGATTTCGTCATCGACGCGGACCGTGATGTGCGACTTGAAGCCGGGGAAATTGTTCCACACGGCGCGGGCGTCGCGGGCCCGCTCGAGCAGGTCATTGGCCGAGACTTCGCCCGGGGCCGCGGCGACGGTCGTGGCGACCTTGCCGGTCTCGCTCGGGACCTCGAAGGTCAGCGTGGCGATGTGCCAGGCCTGGGTATAGGCCTGGCCATTCTTTTCGCCCTGGTTTTGGGTATCGACGAGGCGGGCACGAACGGCCTGCTGGCCCGGCTTCAAGGCGACTTCACCCTCGCCCTGCTCGTTGGTGGTGAGTTTCTGCTCTTCGCCGGCGGCATCGAGCACGATCAGCTCGGCGCCCGCCGCGGGCTTCCCTTGCCACGAGACGGTCAGGCGGAGCTTGTCTCCTTCGACGCGCGGCACGATGTCGAGCGGCAGCTCGGTGGCGCGGCCGATGGCGGCAAAGTCAGCGACGTTGCGCCCGGCGAGATGCTTGGCGTAGTAGTGGACCAAGAGGGCCGTTTCGCCCCGCTTGAAGACGCCGTACTCGACGTCCGCCTCGAGGCTCAAGGGAGCGCCCTGTTCAAGTTTTGCAACCAGCGCGCCGGTCTCTTCGTGCTTTTCAACGTTGAGCTCGAGCGGCTTCGATTCGGCGCCGATCCCGCGGACCCAGGCCTTGGCGTGGGCGATCTTGCCGACCAGCTCGGGGCTCCCCGCTTCGGGTGTCTCCGAGAAATACACCTGGGCCGTCGGGCCCTTCTCGGTCGGAACAATCTCCACCCACACGAAGTGGGCGGCGGCTTGGCTCGTGGTTACAGCCACGGCCGCCACGGCGGCGGCCAGGGTCAACAATCGCATGCGTGGTTCTCCCGGTGGGTTATTTGGCGTCCGTGCTGACTTGGTTAATGGATTTCGTGTCCGCTCGATTGACGGCGGGTTGCTCACGGGGCTGTAAGTCGAAATTGAAGGTGTTGATTTTGCCTGCTACCGCCTCGACAGACAATGAGGAGCGGTCGTTGTATTGGGCGGGAATGAGGTCGCGGGGGAGCTGGTAGGATGACACCTTGTCGGCCGCTTGCTCGTTGGTAAGTTCGGCGGGCACTCGTCCGCTCGAGCGGATCTCGACCCGCAATTTTCCCACGGGAGGCCCCTCGGCCTCGGCCAGTTTGTACTTGCCGGCAAGGATCTCGGTGGCTGTTTCGGGCCCGGGCGTGTCCTCCAAGGGGATAAAGCGGATCGCCCCCTTGGCAAGGGGACGACCGTCAAACTGGACGTTTCCTTGAACCGCCGTCCGTGGAGGCCCGTTTTTTCCGCAGCCTACGAGGCAGGCCAACACGAGCGGCGCCGTCCAGATCAACCTTTGACGTCGTCTCGGGATCCAGGCGAGCACGGGGTGGTCAGGCCCAGGCACATCGTCGATCACAGGCATGCTCCAGGGGGTCGACCAGCCAGGGGGCCGGCAACCTCCGACGGGGGCCGCCACTCAATTCTCCACATTGACGGCCTCTTTGCCGGCACGTGTGGCCAAACCATCCAACGTTGTCTTATTGACGAACTCGGGGATAAACCGGACCGAACCATCGGCAAAGGCGAAGTTCGCGCCCCCCGGGTGATCGCTCCGGAATGATTGCAGTTCCTCGGCCGCGGCAGGGCTAATCAGACGCTTGGCATTGAAGACTCCGTAGGACGAACCCCAGGTCACGCACCAATAGCCCGAAGCCCAGCGGTTTTCACCCCATTTGATGCCGGAGCTTGGCTCGTCGAGTTGCCAGTAATAATTGTCAAATGCGTAGTTCATCTCTCCCAGAAGCAACGTGTTGCTCACGCCGTCGAGTTGGGTAATCAGACCGATGCTCGTATAGCCCGAGTTCGGGTGGATGATCGCGCCGTTGTGCGTTGTCGTGAAGAGCGAGAATTCGCTCCCCGTATTCACGGCATAGCTGCCGGGAGCGCCCACCTCGTTGTGGGGTGGCTCTACCGAGGGAACCTCGCGCGGCAGGTACATGCTGGGACAGAGGTAGATCGGGATCCGCTGGTTGACGACCCGCTGGTTGTCGGGATGGTGGTACGACTTCTTGATGTTGTACAGCTCGCGCGCGGCCCCTTGCTCGAGGAACGGCATGATCGCCACGAAAGCGCTCGTCAGGCCCCCTTGCTGGGCGGGGGGGAGTCGCTGCATCGCGTCGTTATAGAGGTGCATCGCCAGCGCGATCTGCCGCAGGTGGCTGGTGCAGGTCATCCGCCGGGCCGCCTCTCGTGCGGCCTGCACGGCTGGCAGCAGCAGGGCGATCAGGATGCCAATGATGGCGATCACCACCAGGAGTTCGACGAGCGTGAACGCCCGCGGCCGCCGACACGTTGACGGCACAACCGATGAGCGCAGCGCGCAATCGCTTGTCCGATTGCGACTTATCACGCCTAGGCTGCCGCTCGCATCCATCACTGTCAGTCTCGATCGTGTGGTAGCCACGACCCTTATTGAGAACGAGTCTCAGTTAGTTCACCGATCTTACGCGATGCCGGGCCCCTGTCAAGCACCCGCAGCGGGCGAAAGTTGGCCCCCTTAGCCCACTTGGGCTCACAGCGAGTCGGGAAACCTCCCCGCGAATCCGTCGATGCCGATCGCAACCCGGCCGGGCAGGTAACGCTGGGCCACTCGCGCCATCTGGTCGCGATAGGCCAGCTCCGCGGCCTTGGGATCCAACCCTTCGATGGCACCCACCAGCCCGGTCTGGCGGGTTCGCCGACCGTCCGGCGTGCCGTCCCCCTCGATGAAGTGGTCGAGCACCACCGCGTCTGCCGCCTCGGCGATTCGGGCAAAGAATGCGTCGGGATCCTCAAGTGGCAACAGGGGTGAAACCGTGACCACCGTCCGAATCCCGCCATCCTTGGCCCGGCGGGCGGTCGCCAGGCGGTCGCCGACCGAGCTGGCGTGGGGGGGCAAGCCCGGAATGGCCTCGCGGTCAGTCTCGATCGACAGATGCAGCCGGAGCTCGGTCCGCTCGGCCAGGCTCGCAATCAGCTCGAGGTAGTCGGCCACGCGGTGCGAGTGGGTCTGCAGCACAAGCTCGTCCGGCGGGTGAGCGCACATCGCTGCGAGCAGCCGCTGCGTAACCCCGTAGCGCGCTTCCTGCGGCACAAAAGGGTCGGTCGAACTGGAAAGAAAGATGCTGAACTTGCCGCGAGCGATGCGCGCCCAGCGACACTCGCGCTCGTAGTGCTCGCGGTAACTCTCGGCGGCGTTTTCGCGGACTTCGAGAAACGAGCCCCAGGGGCGGCCGCGCGTCAGGTGCCCGTTGTGCTGCACGTAGCAGCCCACCCCGCAGAGTGAATTTCCGAACGAGCAGCCCTGATAGGGCTGTACCGAGTGGGAGGTCACCGTCCGGAGATAGCCGCTGGTGCGAGTGAGAACGTTCTTGATGCGGGTGAGGGTGGTCGACATCGGCGAAGGGGGTTGGCTCCCCGGCTCCTCGAGCAAGGGCCGCAGAACACGCGGATTCGGGGCGCGAGCTCTTTGTCATTCTAGCCCGAGTCGGGCAGAAATCGGGGTTTTGTTGAACGCCCGCTCCACGGCGGACTAGAATGTCGCCGACCGGAAAGCCTTTCCGGAATCGACTTGTGTCAGGGGAGTTACGTCACCGTGATGCGCATCCACTCGCGGCGGTCGCCGCGCCCATGTCCGCCACGATTTCTAGCGGGACTCGCGTTTTTGGCCGGATTGACCTCGGCCGCGATGTTCACCCGCGACGCCCGAGGGCAACTCGCAGCCCCCGAGGAGCTCAAGCACCTCAAGTGCATCGACGGGCTCGCAGTGGAGCTCTATGCCGCGGAGCCGCTGGTGGTGAATCCGGCGGCGATCGACGTCGACACGCACGGCCGGGTCTGGGTGGCCGAAATTCAGCATTACCGCAAGGCAGCCAAGAACCCACCGGATGACTCGATCAAGGTCCTCGAAGATACCGACGGCGACGGTCAGGCCGACAAGGTGACCACTTTCGCCGAAGGGCTCTTCTGCCCCATGAGCATCTGCGTGGCCGGCAGCAAGGTGTATGTCGCCACGAGCCCCGACCTCTGGGTCTTTGAAGACAACGACGGCGACCTGAAGGCGGATGGACCGCCGAAAAAGCTCCTGACCGGCTTCGGGGGACACAACCACGATCATGGCGCGCATAGCCTGGTGCTGGGCCCCGACCACAAATGGTGGATGTCGCACGGCGACCAGGGTTTCGACGTCACCGGCAGCGACGGCTCGCACATTGCCTACGAGTGGGGCGCCATGCTTCGCGGCGAGCTCGATGGCAGCCAGCTCGAGATCGTCGCCAGGAACTTTCGCAATCCCTACGAGATCTGCGTCAGCTCCTACGGCGAGGCCTTCTGCAGCGACAACGACAACGACGGCAACCAGAGCACCCGGATCTGCTGGATCCTCGAAGGAGGCGACTACGGCTGGTTTGGCCGCCCCCCGGAACGCGTTGCCATGCGGCTTCCCTATTCGGCGGGCTGGCACTTTCGGGCGTTTCAACCCGGCTTTGTGCCGGGAACCCTCGTGACCGGGTTTGGCTCCCCCTGCGGCATCTGCTTCTACGAAGGAGACGCGCTCGGGCCACGATTCAAGAACGCGCCGTTGCACACCGATGCCGGACCGCGCGAGGTGCGGATGTATCGCCATGTCCCTTCCGGCTTCGGCATGAAGGCCACCAGCCAGGTGATCCTGACCAGCGACGGCGACGATTACTTCCGCCCCGACGATATTTGCGCCGCGCCCGACGGCAGCCTGTATGTCTCGGACTGGTACGACGGCGGCGTCGGGGGACACGCCTACAACAACCCCACCCAGGGGCGGATCTTCCGTCTGACGTCGACCAGCCGCGCCACGGGCACGAAGCAGCCGGCTCCACAGCCGGGGCCCTACACGAACGTGACCGACGCGCTCGCGGCCTTGGCCAACCCCAACCTGGCCACGCAGTTCCTGGCGCGCGAGTATCTGCTGGCACACCCCGAGGAAAGCCAGGCGAAGCTAGTTGCCCTGGTCGATGACGCCGGCGAGTCCGCGGATACGAATCTCAAAGCCCGCGCACTCTGGGTGCTGGACCGGCTGGGAGGCGAAGCGCGCGCCACCGTCGCGGCGCAACTCGACCGGAGCGATGCGGCGCTGCGGGCGTTGGCCGTGCGCATTCTTCGTCGCCATGGCGAGGAGTTCGCCGCGGCGATCCTGGCCAAGAGCCAGGATGAATCGGCCGAAGTGCGGCGCGAGGTGCTGTTGACGATCGCGCGACTCAAGACGCCGGCCGCCGAGAAGGCGCTGGTCGAGATCGCCGCGCAGTACGATGGATCGGACCGCTACCAGCTCGAGGCGGTCAACGTCGCCGCCGGCGCGAGGCGAAAGAAACTCTATGACGCCCTGCAAGAGCGCGGAGGGCTGGCGCTCGACCGCGCCGACCTGATGCAGGCCCTCGACGCGGAGCGCGCCGACAAATACCTCCTGGCGCAACTGGCCGCCGACGAAGCCGGCACGCCCCAGCAGCCCAAGATCGTCGAGCGACTGGCCACCAGCAGCGATCCGGCCGTCGGCAGGGCGTTTGTCAAACTGCTGGCCAATTCGCAAAGCAACCCCGAAGCGCGGCGCTATGCCTTCGACGTGCTGGCGGCGAACTTGCGCGGCCCCTGGCGTGATCTGCTGGGGGCTCCCGAATTGCGCGACGCCCTGCGGGCCATGCTGGCGGACGCCAATCGCCAGGTCGAGGCCTTGAATTTCATTCGCGACAACGACATCGGCGGCCTCGATCGCGAAATCCTCGAGCTGGTGCAGCGCGAGCGCGAGCCGCTGGCGGTGCGGCTGGCCGCCATGGCCGCCGCGGCCCGCGTGGCGCCAGCCGCCGCGTCGGTGATCTTCGAGCAGCAACTCAACGACAGCAATCCGCAGATCCGCGAGATGGCGATGAATTCGCTCGTCAAGACCGAGAACTGGTCGACGATGCGCAAGCTGCTGACTGAAAACCGCGTCTCGCTCAACCTCCAGCGCGGGGCCGTCGAACAGATGCTCGCCAGCACCTCGGGCGCGCTGATGCTCTATCGCCTGCTCGACGACTCGACGCTGCCGCAGGATCTGCGCGGGCCGCTGGTGGCTCGGGCGGCCAACCACGCCGATGCTAACGTCCGCACCTTGTTCGAGCGCTTCGTGCCCGAGGATCAACGGGCCCGCCGCCTGGGCAAGCGTGCCAGCCCGGCCGAGATCCTGAGCCTGGAGGGAAACGCCGACCGGGGTGAGCGTGTCTTCTTCAAGAGTACGGCGTCGCACTGCTCCAAGTGCCATCGCGTGAACGGCGTCGGCGGCATGATCGGCCCCGATCTGAGCCAGATCGGCAAGAAGTACGACCGCGGCGCGCTCCTGGAAACAATCCTCGAGCCGTCCAAGGCGATCGCGCCCGAGTACGTGCCGCACCTGCTCGAAACCAAGTCGGGCAAGGTATATGCCGGGTTCCTCGTCGAGAAGTCCGACGAGCTGCTCGTCCTCAAAGACGCCGATGGCAAGAACATTCGCGTACCCGCCGACGACGTCGAGCTGCTGGCGCCGCAGACCACCTCGCTCATGCCCGAGCTGGTGCTGCAGGATGTCTCGGCGCAGGACGCGGCCGATCTCTTGAGTTACTTGATGTCGTTGAAGAGCAACTAGCCGCGCCGAGGTGGCGTTGCCCCCCATTTCAAGGAGCTGGCCATGGCAGGGACCGAGCGACGAGAGTTCTTCAAGCAGGCGGGCCTGGGACTGGCCGGCGCGGCAGTCCTTAGCGCCGCGGGACAACAGCGCGCCAGGGCCGCCAACGAGAAGCTCGTTTTCGGCTGCATCGGCTGCGGGGGGCAGGGGAGCTCGCTGGCGCGGTCCTTCGCCGCGCAGCCCGACGCTACCGTCGCGTTCGTCTGTGATCCCGATCGCGGCCGAGCCGAGAAGCTGGCGGGCGAGATCAAGGAGATTCAGAAAGCGGCGCCGCAGATCGTCGAGGACCTGCGCCGCGTGCTCGACGACAAGTCGGTCGACGCCGTGACGGTGGGGACGCCCGACCACTGGCATGCCCCGGCCACGATCCTGGCCTGCGCCGCCGGCAAGCATGTCTATGTCGAGAAGCCCTGCTCGCACAACATTCGCGAGGGGCGGCTGATGATCGAAGCGGCCCGCCAGCACGATCGCGTCGTGCAGGTCGGCACGCAGAGCCGCAGCGCCGCGCACGTGCGGAAAGCGGCCGAGATCCTCCGCTCGGGCGCCATCGGCGACGTCCTGGTCGCCAAGGCTTGGAACAGCCAGAAGCGGGGCAGCATCGGCCATGGCGCTCCCAGCGAGCCGCCGGCTGGTTTCAACCACGATCTCTGGGTCGGTCCCGCCCCCCTGGTGCCGTTCCAGGCCAACCGCCAGCACTACGGCTGGCATTGGTGGTATGCCTTCGGCACCGGCGACATGGGCAACGATGGCGTTCACGACATCGACATCGCACGGTTCGGCCTGGGAGTCGAAACCCACCCCACGTCGATCGCCGCGATCGGCGGCAAGTACGCCTACGACGACGACCAGCAGTTCCCCGATACGCAGTACGTGGTCTTCGAGTATCCCGGCGATGGCCGCGTCGGCCAGAAACGGCAACTCATCTACGAGCAGCGGCTCTGGTCGAACTACGTGCAAGAGGGTTTCGAGAACGGCAACGCCTGGTATGGCACCAACGGCATGCTGCTCTTGGGCAAGAAGGAAGGGTGGAAGCTCTTCGGCCCCAAGAACCAGCTCCGCGACTCGATGGCAGCCGAAGGCCTGGGGCTGCCGCACCATCGCAACTTCATCGAGTGCGTGCGGAGCGGCGCCCGTCCCAACGCCGACATCGAGATCAACCACCTTTCGACGGCGCTCTGCCACCTGGGCAACATCGCCTGCCGCGTCGGCCGGCGACTCGAATTCGACCCGGTCAGCGAACAGTTCCCACACGATCCCGAGGCGAACGCGCTCGTGCGCCGCGACTACCGCGAAGGCCACTGGGCCGTTCCGGCCGGGGTCTGAGCGGCTGACGAGCACGAGACGGAACGCCGGGTTGAGAACATCCCGGGTGGCATTCCCTGGGCTGCCGTTAGTGTGGGATGGAGAGAGATTCCTCCATGCAGTACGTCCTCTTCACCGATAACCTCGCCGACTTGTCGATCGCCGACGCGCTGGCCGGGGCCAAACGCGCCGGCTTTGACGGGATCGACCTCACGCTACGTCCCGGCGGGCACGTCCTGCCCGAGCACGCCGAGATGGGATTGGCCGAGGCAAGCGCCGCGGCGCGGCGTGGCGGCCTGACAATCCCCATGATCTCGACCGCCGTGAGCGCGGGCGACAGCCCTCACGCCGAGGCGATCTTCGCGGCGGCCGCGCATTACGGCGCGCGGCACGTCAAGCTCGGGTACTGGGACTACCAGCCTTTCGGCACCTTGGCCCAACAGGTCGATCGCGCCCGCGCTCAACTGGCGCAGGTCGTCGAGTTGGGCAAGAAGTATCAAGTGCTGCCTTGCGTACACTGCCACTCGGGCAGATTCGTGGCGTCCGGAGGACCGTTGCTGTACCTCGTGCTCAAGGACTTCCCACCCGGCGAAGTCGGGGCCTACGTCGATCCGATGCACATGACGATCGAGGGGAGCCGCTCGGGCTGGGAGTTGGGGCTCGACCTCCTGGCGCCGTGGATCGCGCTGGTGGGAGTGAAAAACTTTCGCTGGCTTCCGGCCGAGCGCGATGCCAGCGGCCAACAGCGCTACCGCTGGGAATACGTCCCTTTGGCCGACGGCCAGGCGCCGCTGCCTGAGTTCGTTGGTTATCTCAAGCAACTCCGCTACGACGGCGTCGTGTCACTGCACAGCGAGTACAAGGGTGGGTCGAGCTTCCGCCGGCTGACGACACCCGAGCTGTTGGCGCAGTCGGCCGCCGACCTGGCGTACTTGAAGAAGCTATTCGGCTGACGCGGCCCTCAACCGGCGGTGGTCGCGGGCAGCGGCTGCCCGCGGTACATGGCGATCTCGGACCCTTCCGCCAGCAGCGCGGATCGCGGCGACTTGCCGAGCACCGAGGCAAACTCGGGCCCGTAGAGGTCCGCCACATCACAATCCAGATGGGCCTCCGCGGCCTTCCAGACCCGCCAGCGGGGATGCGTCACCTGGTATTCCAGCGTCGCGCCGTCGGGACGGCGCGTGTATCCCCAATAGTGCTCGGTGATGAACTCCTCAAGCGATCCGCCGGCCGCCAGCTCGGCCAGCCCGAACGTGCGCAGATAGCACTGGTTCCAGCGTCCCCGCAGGCGCCAGGCGTAGGTTACTTCGCCCCCCTCGCTGATGGAACCGTCGGCCAGCTCGAGCTCGTGCCGCATCGGCAGCGTCACGTAGTTCTCGTAATACCAACGTCGAGCGATTGCGCTCACCCACCAGCGCGGCGCGATCTCCTTGATAAAGACCACTCCGCGGCGCAGCTCGCGTCCCTGTTGGCGCTGCACGTAGAAGCGGAGATTGACCTCCGAAAACGAGCGATGCCCGGGGATCGACCACCCGTGAAAGCGCACCTCGTTGAACATGAAGCCCACGATGCTCACGTAGGCTTTGCCCTGAAAGAGATCGAGCTCGGTCCCCGGGGGAACGCGCGGCGCCAACAGCGCGGGATCGACTTCATAGTTGAGCATGGCCAGCTGGCGCCACTCGGCCGTGAGAAACGGACGCTGCGCTCCCGCTGTTGCCCGCTGGCCTCGGCCGGCAGCCGGCGGCGGCGCCGTCCCGCCTTGCGTCGCACTGGCGCGCGGGCTGGATTTTTTCGATTTGCGATTCCCTCGTGCGCTCACAGTTGCTCCATCCCGACAGGCGCGACAAGAAACATCGCTCGTCAGAGAAACCATCATAAAGGCTGCGGCGCTTATCCGCAAAACAGCGCCGGCTTGCTTCGCGCTGCATGGCCGTTTAGGCTTGCGCAGGCGAGGGCTGGCGTGTGGCGACAGCCCATCTCGTGGACGGAGACAGGGTGGCATGCTGCGCTGGATGAACGCGCTCGTCGGTCCGATCTTTGCCAAGGAAATGGTCGAGATCGCCCGACGCAAGCGTTACTACTTCAATCGCTTCCTGTACTCCGCGGCGCTGCTCGTCGCCGTGACGATCGCCTGGCAAGATAGCGCCTGGGGAATCCGCCAGGGTCGCGGCCAGCTGCAGGCCATGGCACGCGTGGCCCAGGAGATCTTTATCGTCGCCTCCGTCGTGCAGCTCGGAGCCATCTACCTGCTGGTGCCGATGTTCGTCAGCGGACTCATCGCGGGAGAGCGCGAGGCGAATTCGCTCGAGCTGCTCTTTACCACCTCGCTGGTCGATCGCGAGATCATCCTCGGTAAGCTGGCCAGCCGCCTGGTCACGATGGGATTGTTGGTCGTCTGCGGGATTCCCATCGTCAATCTCGTGCTGCTCCTGGGCGGGGTCGACCCCTGGGCGGTCGTACGCACCGAGACGGTAACGCTGCTGGCCATTCTCGAAGCCGGCACCGTCACGATGTATTTTTCGACGATCAGCCGCACGCCCACCGCAGCGCTCGTGCGGAGCCTGTGGTGGATGGGAGTCGGCCTGCTCGGGCTGCCCATTGCGGGGGCGATCTTCGTGGGGATCTTTAACATCCGTCCCGGCGACCCCTGGGCGATCGTGCTCTGGGGACAGGCCTTCCTGAATCCGTTGTTCCTGTTCGTCGTGGGGCTGGACAACAACCTGTACGGCATCATCGCGGGTTACCTGGGGGCCTGGTTCTACCCGTTGGCGTTCGCCCCCACGTTGCTGCTCTGCGCGTTTCTCCTCTGGCGGAGCATGGCACGCCTGCGGCTGCCCCCGACGCTGTTGCTGCGACTCTCTTCGCGCTGGCACCCGCTGGCGACACTCTTGGATTCCCTGGGCCGCTGGCGCCAACGCCGTGAGGAGCTGCGCCGTTTGAACGCCGAACGGTTCTGCCGACGCATTCCCGTGCAAAACCCTTTCTGGTGGCGGGCGTGCTGCACGCCCGTCTACGACCGCGACCGGCATATCGCCCGCATTCAGTACCTGGGTTGGCTGGGCACCGGAGCCTTCTTGCTGGTGCTGCCGTGGGCTTTTCCTGGCTGGCCGCCGAACGAGGTCGTGGAGCTCTGGTTGTATCTGGGAGGATTCGCGGTGACGTTGAGCGTCTTGCTGCTCCTCTGGAAACGCCGTGCGCCGTGGGCCTGGCGCGGCCTGCTCGGGCTGGGAATTGCAACGGTTGTTATGCCGATGATCGTCTTCGAGCCTCGCGCCTGGCGCGACGACGATCTGGCGTCCGTGTTTCTCGTACCCATCTGGACTGCGATGTTTCTGCTGGCGGGTATCCTGGCTTCCACGAGCCTGGTGGGGGATCGCCGGCGCGGGTTCCTGGAACTCGTGCTTATCTCGCCGCTCGAACCGCGCGAGATCCTCCGCGGCACCTGGCTGGCGGTGGCGCAGCACCTGACGCCGGTCGCGGTGCTCGTCGTCGCGGTCACCGCCTGGTTCTGGTGGTTCGGAGCCATCTCCGCATTTGCCGCACTGGCCACCCTGCTTACCGGGTTTCTTTTCACGGCGGTCGTGCTGCAGGTGGGCATAGTTTGTTCCCTGGCCGCCGAGCGAACGCCTGCGGCGGTCATTCCGACTGTCGTACTGGGAGCGACGTTTTGCGTTGGGTTGCTGCTACTGGGCGAGACCCTCAGCGACCTCGCCGTCCCAGTGTTGCTTTTCGTCGCCTATCCCGGTCTGGCCATCTGTCGGTCGTGGGCGCGCCGGCGGGCCACCCCGGCGGCTTTCGCCAGTCTGTATGGCTGCTTTTTGCTCGCGCTGCTGCTGTTGGTCCTCCACGCAAATGCCCGGGAGTCGTGGTGGTTTTTGCGGCCCCGGAACGCCGAGGAAATGCTCCAGGCGACCAGCACTTTGGGTCTCATTGCCGCTTTGCTCCAGGACTACGGCGGCAACCGCCTGCAGCATCCGAACCTCTACGTGTTGTGCTACTGGCTCGTGCTGGCCGCCACGCTCATCGTCGGTCGGCTGTGGGCCATCCGAAATTTCGACCGCCTGGCGGGGAGAGCCCACCAAGAGCATCGTCCTGCAGTCGCTGCGCGGCCAATTGTGCAACTCGCCCCCATGGCCGAGAATTAGCCTCGCTGGCACAAGGTCTGGCCAGCCACTCCCTTTTGCACTGACCTTGGCAAGAAACAGCGCGCGGTATGCCCTCAGCAGAACCCGATCGATCGGAAGGCGACGTCAATCTCTCCTCGGCGCGCGAGGCCTGGCAGGCGCGGGCACTCGACCCGGCCACGCGCGAACTGCTGGCCGAGGACGCGCGCTACTTCCTGCACCAGGCGCTCTCCACTCCCTGCCTGAATGCGCTCGCCGCCTGCGACAGCAGCACGATCGAGGATCTGCAAGGACGAACGTTTCTCGATTTTCATGGCAACAACGTCCATCAGGTGGGCTTTGCCAACCCCGAGGTCATCGCCGCCATCAAACAGCAGCTCGACGAGCTCTCCTTCTGCACGCGCCGTTACACGAATCGCGTCGCCGTCGACCTGGCCAAGAAACTGGCTCAGCTCGCGCCGGGGAACCTCAACAAGGTCCTCTTTTGCCCCGGCGGGACCAGCGCCGTCGGCATGGCGCTCAAGCTGGCGCGAGTCGCCACGGGCCGGCACAAGACGATCTCGATGTGGGATTCGTTCCATGGCGCGTCGCTCGATGCGATCTCCGTCGGGGGCGAAGCGATCTTCCGCGGCGGCGTCGGTCCGCTCCTCCCCGGCACCAGTCATGTGCCGCCGCCGGGCGAGTACCGCTGTCTCTGGGATTGCTCGCTGCGCGGCGGCTGCGATCTCAAATGCGCCGACTACCTGGAGTATGTGCTGGCACGCGAAGGGGACGTCGCCGCGGTCATCGCCGAACCGATGCGCTGCACGCCGTACATCCCCTCGGCCGATTACTGGCGCCGCGTCCGCGCCGCCTGCGATAGGCACGGCGCGCTGTTGATCTTCGACGAGATCCCGCTGGGTCTCGGGCGAACCGGCAAGATGTTCGCCTGCGAGCACTACGGGGTCGTGCCCGACATGCTGGTGCTGGGCAAAGGACTTGGCGGCGGGATCCTGCCGCTGGCGGCGCTTGTCGCCCGCGAGGATCTCGACGTCGCCGGCGATCGGGCGCTAGGTCATTACACCCACGAAAAGAACCCCGTCTGCTGTGCCGCAGCGCTGGCGACCATTCGCTACATCGAAACGCAGGGGCTCGTCGAACATGCCCGCACGCTCGGCGCACACGCTTTGAAGCGGCTCCGCGCACTGTCAGAGCGCCACGCGCTGATCGGCGACGTGCGCGGCCTGGGGTTGCTCCTGGGAATCGAACTGGTGACGGACCGCCGCACCCGTCAGCCAGCCTTGCGCGAGGCCGAGGCGATCATGTACCGGGCCCTGGACCTGGGCCTGAGCTTCAAGCTGACGATGGGAAACATCCTCACGCTCACGCCAGCGCTGGTCATCACGCAGGCCGAAATGGATCGAGCGATCGACGTGCTGGAGCAATGCTTCAGCGAGGTGAAATCAGGCACGCTCTGAGTCATTGCTGCGCCTGCTGCTGCGCCGCGGCCGTATCGACGGCCAGCAGCTCGTCCATCATCCGCGCCAGCAGCTCCAGCGGCAGACCGACCACGTTCGACTCGCTTCCCGCGACGAGGTGGAGCCAGCCCAGGCGGTCCTGATAGCCGAAGGCGCCCGCCTTGCCTTCCCACAATCCGCTGGCGAGATACTCGGCGAGCTGCGCTTCGCTGAGCGGCTCCATCCGCAGGGTGCTGACGGCGACCTCGACGCGCGGCCATCCTCCCGGGTAACGCCAGAGGCACAGCCCGCTGTAGACATGATGCTCGCGGCCGCTCAGGGTGCGCAGGATTTCGCCGGCATGTTGCTCGTCGATCGGCTTGCCGATGATCTGGCCTCCCCATTCCGCGACGGTGTCGCAGGCCAGGATCAAGCGGGGCGCCGCGTCCGCGAGCTGCCGCGCGGTACCAGGCCCACGCTCCAGCTCGGGCAGTCGCGACGCCACGTCGACCGCCTTTTGCCAGGCGAGGCGCGCGACGAACTCGGGCGGTGATTCCCGGCTGCAGCGCCCGCACTCGGCCGGTTCGCGGGCCGCCAGGACTTGGAACTCGTAGCCGGCCTCGGCCAAGAGTTCGCGCCGTCGCGGCGAGCGACTGGCCAGAATCAGCGGGTAGGGTAACGTTGGCATCGACTCTCAGTTACAACAGAGAGAGGGCCGCGCTCGGCGCAGTCCCGTCGGCAGTCCTGCTTCCAGCATACTCGATCCCCATGCACTTGCCCCCTCTCAGCGTGCTCTACGAGGACAACCACCTGCTGGTGGTCAACAAGCCGTCGGGCATCGTCACCATGGGTGTCGCCGACGACGTGCCCAGCATGCTGGCCGTCGCCAAGCAGTATCTCAAGCGGAAGTACGACAAGCAGGGCAACGTCTATCTCGGCGTCGTCAGCCGGCTCGATGCACCCGTGTCGGGCGTGCTGCTCTTCGCGCGAACTTCCAAAGCCGCCGCGCGGCTGAACGAGCAGTTCCGGGCGCGCGACGTCGATAAGACCTATTGGGGAATCGCCGAGGGTCGGATTGCGGCGGCACACGAGAGCTGGATCGACTGGGTGGCCCCCGACGAGCGGCACCGCAGGATGCACGTCGTCGGGCAGGGGATGCCCGGCGCACAAGAGGCCCGGCTCAGCTTCCGTCGGCTCGAGTTCGTGCCGCGTGGGACCTGGGTCGAAATCCAACTCGAGACCGGCCGCAAACACCAGATCCGCCTGCAATTCAGCCGGCGCGGACATCCGCTCCTGGGCGACCGCAAGTATGGGAGCACGCAATCCTGGCCCGAGGGCATCGCCTTGCACGCCCGGAGTTTGACGTTTGCTCACCCGGTGTCGGGGCTAGGGATCGAAGCGGTTGCGCCGACACCCACCGCATGGAAAAAGCTGGGCATTGCGCAGTAAATCGGTTCGACCGCGCCGCGGGCCGCTTGTGGGTCGATAAGACGATACCTACCATGAACGGCTGGGCCGAGTCCGCTGGCCGTCCCCCCTATTCCGGAGATCTTCGCGCATGACACGCTTCGCGGGAGTCATCCCCCCCATCATCACTCCTTACGACGCCGACGGTAACCTGCACGAAGTGGCGTTGCGGCAGCTCGTCGATTGGTATGCCGAGGCGGGCTGCGACGGCCTCTGGGCCCCGGGGGGAACCGGCGAGGGTGGGATGCTCAGCTGCGACGAACGCGTCCGGATGGCCGAGCTTCTCGACGAGTATGTCGAGCGGCGAATGAAAATCATCTTCCACGTGGCCGCCGTGACCACGGCCGACGCCGTGGCTGCCACGACGCGCTGCCAGGAGCTGGGGATCGACGCCATCTGCAGCATGCCCCCTTTCTGCTACGGCAAGAGCCGGGGCGAGATCGTCGACTATTATCGCCGGCTGGCCGACGCGACCGATCGTCCGATCTTCCTCTACAACCTCCCCGATGTTTCGGGCGTGC
>JAEUIK010000571.1 GCA_016793185.1 Planctomycetaceae bacterium
AGCAGCGTCTGGCCTACCGGCACCAGCTGCACGAGCCACAGCGAGAAGACGATGAACTGCCAGCCGCGGTCCTGTGGACGTTTGGCTCCCAATAGGGCCATCAGCGGCCAGAACGTCGTGGCCGCCGCAGCGTAGCGCAGATGGCTGTGCCAGGCGGCGTGGGTCTGCGATCCCAGCAGCAGTTCGGTGGCGACGAGGCAGACCAGGCTGGCCACCCCCCAGAACCAGGGAGCGATCAGGGTCGTCCCCACGAGGCTTTGGCGACTGTGCCAGAGCGCCAGTCCTCCCAGGACTGCGCACGCGATCACGATCGCCATCGCGGTCGGCGGCGCGAGCCCCCTCAGGGCGGAATAATCGGCAAAGGCGTTCATGATTAACACCCAGTCCCGGCGGCGAAGAGCGCCGCCGCGTGCGCGGCCAGCGAGCCGTCAGAGTAGTCCGCGGGAGCAAAGCGGTCCACGGGCGTGAATGGGCTCGGTCAATTCGCGGCTGAACGGCCGAAAGTGGTCGCGCGACCCGACGCGCTCGAGTCGACAGAATTGTCCTAGAGCGAAACGCCGCGACCGGCCGATACTGGGAGTAGGGAGCCCGAGGGAGAGCGGGACACTGTCTCGTTTCAGGATAGAGGTCATGGTAGCTCGACGGAACGAGCTGCCATGACCTTTTTTATTGCGCGCGGCGAATCTCACGGGCGGCGCGCAAAGAGAACCAACCGGGAGGCTCTGGCCCCAGTTGGTTCTCGCTGCGGAACAAGTTGTGCGGGCGGATTGTCGACGAGCGGTCGCGGCCGAACTACTCGGCGGTCCAATTCGAGAACGACGGCAGTTCGCCGGGCTCGTGTGCGACCGAGCGCACACGTTCCACCATCAGACCGACCAAACGCCACAGGCAATTGGCGGCCGAAGAAACGACGCGGTCTTTGGCACTCATGACGAGCTTCATGGTGAGAGCTCCCTGGTAGTCCGACGAGCTGGTGGATTTGTCTTGATCCGTGGCCAACTTCGTCGCGCGGAAAATACAGTCCTGTCGGCTGACCTCTCGATCGGATCGTGGGTGCTCGCAGGGAGAGGAGCGGGGCGGCCGAGACGCTGGCCTGAGGACAGGGCGTCTCGTGGCAAAACACCGCTAGGGTTGAGCCCGTCGCTCGCTCGAACGGAGCTAGTGGTGCGGAAAAGAGCTTCCGAACCCAGGGCTGCCGAAGCGAACGCAAAGCGATGAGCTACCTCGTGGCGGCGTGCTCACTCACCCTGCATTAGCGGCCCTGCGATGAATCGAGAAAAATTCCCCTCAGAGAGGGGTGTCAACAAGAGTCACAATTAACCTCCCTAGTTTTCCCAGTCAACAACATTTTTTCGACTTCTTGATCGGGAACCCCTTTGGGGGGGATACCACCCACGGGAGAGCCGATCCCCGTGCGAGCGGGGAGCCGCGCCCGACTTTCGAACGCCCCGTCCCGCCTCACCTCGCGCCGGGGGGACGGGTGGCGGGGAAACCCGCCGAAATGATTGCAACCGGGACGCGGCTGGCTAGGATCGTCCCTGGGCGAACCGCTTGAGGCCGTCGGACTTCGATCCTGGAAAGGACGATCCCATGGCCCGTTCTCTTGAGCGCCGCATTGCCGGCCCCCTTGCCGTCGCCGCCGTGGCGGCGCTGCTTCTGTCGCTGGTTTCCCATTCCTTCTCGCAAGAGAAGGCCCCCCGCGCCCAGCCGCGCGGTCGGCTGCCGGCCTACTACGCCAAGGTCGTCACCGAGCAACAGCGCGAGCAGGTCTATCAGGTCCAAGCCGAGTACGAGAACCAGATCGACACGCTCGAGGCCAAAATCCTTGAGCTCGAAAAGAAACGAGACGACGCGGTGCGCGCGCTGCTGACGCCCGAACAGCGTCGACAAGTCGATCAGTTGGCGGCCGCCGCCAAGGCCGAGCGTGACGAGCGCCGGGCGCAGGTCAAGCCTGCCGCGGCTGCGGACGCGCCCCCCAGCGCTCCAGCGCGCCCCACGGCCAAGGCAAAATAGCCCGCACCTCGCGCATGTGAATCCAGCGCCGGGCATCGACAGCGACAGCGGACGTCGCTGTCGATGCTCTTTCGCCAGGAACGTAACGTCACGGCTGCGGTGGAGCACCTGCCGGAACGATCTTGGTTTCGCTCACGGGCGCCTCGCTCGCGTTGGCGGACAGGATTCCGATTGAGCGCTAGTTCGACAACGGCGTCGAGCTGGCCGGTTCCTGTTGCGCGACCAGGTACGCTTTCAGGCTATCGAGCAGTTGGTGCGCCAGCTCCGAGGCAGCCGCCGCGTGGGCCGCTTGCGGGTGCGTGTGAAAGGCGATCTGAATGCGCGTGCGTTTGACCGCGGTCGCGGGATTCTG
>JAEUIK010000627.1 GCA_016793185.1 Planctomycetaceae bacterium
CATTGGGGGGGTCCTTTTTGCAAACGGGGCCGCGCGCCCGCGCAAGCGCGAAGGCGCGGCTGATCCAACAATCCATGCGGCGCAGCACGTGGCGCCCGGTGTCAGCGGTGAGCGGGTGGCGCTTTCGTCAGCGGCGCTTACCACCACCGGACGCGCGTCTTCGTATAGCCGCTGCCGGGGTGGTAGCGGTAGTAATGCCGGTGGTGCTTGTAGAGCATCTCGTGCGGCATCAGCGCCTGGTAGGTGATGTAGGTGTGGCCCACCAGGGGAGGCGTCGGCACCGGCGAGATGTAGAGCTGCGCTCCCACGCCCCCCGCCGGATGAGCGGGCACGTAGTAGTTGTAGAACAGCTCGGGATGCGACAGCGGCGGGCGAACTCCCTGCGCGCTGGCCTGCTGCGGAGCAGCCAGCGAGAGGCCCCCCACAACCAGCAGCGCGGCAGCCAACAGCAGCCAACGGCGAAGGCACTTCATCGGTAGGATCCTCGTGGGGTCAGCACGAACGCCCGACGCGCTGGGTCGGAGTGCGGCGGGCGGGGGTGGGGCATGCCAGCCCCGCCGGGTGGAAAATTCCACCCCGCGGATGGCACGCTTGCAGGCGGGCGGAACCAGGCCCGAGGGCCTCGCTCCACGATTGAATCTCGGCCCCGGGCGCAGGGACGGATGAATCTTTATGTGTCGAATGTAGCAGTCCGAACCGATCTGCAAGTCGTGCTGGCAAAACGGCTGGGAAGACGACGTTACAATCGATACAATCGGCGCTGGCCGGGGGAGTTTCCGGCCCTCTTCCGCGCAGCCGGCCGGGGATGCCCGCCAGCCCGGCGCCGCGGCGAGAACGGAGTCTCGTGGGCCCTCGGGAAGCCTCGCCGAATACCTTGCGCAAGCGGTACCACCCCACTGCGACAAGCTCGAGAACCACCAGCTCCGGAAACCCATCCTCCGCCATCCAGGCTGCCGGCCGAACCGCGGCCGCCGTCGATTTTCTGCCCCGATCCAACCCTGCGAGATGCGAGTCCATGCCCAGAGGCGCAAAGAAATCCGCCCGCGGCGCCAAGCCAGCCAAGGCCGCGGCCACGCTGCGGCGCAAGTCCGATCTCGAGCCCCAGGCGCCCGACGCCGAGCGCAACGGCGACGACCACGACGAGGCGCCGGAGGAGCGCAACGGCGCGCACGACTCGAACGGCTCGAGCAAGGCGCCCAAACGGCGGGCCACCGCCCAATCGATGGCCGCCAGCCAGCGCGATATCTCGGTCAGCGAGTTCTTTGCCAAGAACCGGCACCTGCTGGGCTTCGACAATCCCCGCAAGGCGTTGTTGACCACGGTGAAGGAGGCCGTCGACAACGCGCTCGACGCCTGCGAAGAGGCCGGACTGCTCCCCGAGATCTGGGTCCACATCGAACAGACCGCCGAGAATCGTTATCGCGTCGGCATCCAGGACCACGGGCCGGGCATTCTCAAGGAGCAGATCCCCAATATCTTTGGCAAGCTCCTCTACGGCTCGAAGTTTCACCGCCTCCGCATGAGCCGCGGGCAACAAGGCATCGGCATCAGCGCCGCCGGCATGTATGGCCTGCTGACCACCGGCAAGCCGGTCAAGATCATCTCCAAGACCGCCCCCAAGAAGCCCGCGCATTACTACGAAATCGCGATCGATACCAAGGTCAACAAGCCCGAGATCCATAATGGCAAGGGAGAAGGGGTCGATATCCCCCCCGGAGCCGCGGGCCAGGCGGCGCTTGCCAAGCATGGCATCGAGTGGATCGAAGTCGATCATGGCACGCGCGTGACGATCGAGCTCGAAGCCAAGTACCAGCGCGGCCGAGGGAGCGTCGACGAGTACCTCGAGCAGACCTGCATCGCCAATCCGCATGTTACGCTCCACTACAAGGATCCCGACGGCGCCGAGAAGACCTACGAGCGCTCGACGCACGAGCTCCCGCCGGAGCCCAAGGAGATCAAGCCGCATCCCTATGGCATCGAGCTGGGACGGCTCGTCGTCATGCTCCGCGATACGAAGGCTTCGACGCTGTCGGCCTTCCTCACCGAATCGTTCTCGCGCGTGAGCCATACGGTGGCGCGCAACATTTGCGAGGCGGCCAAGCTCACCACGCGGGCGAACCCCAAGCGCATTGGCCGGCAGGAAGCGGACGCCCTGTACAAGGCGATTCAGGAGACGCGCATCCCCGCCCCGTCGACCGATTGCATCTCGCCGATCGGCGAGGAATTGCTGCTCAAGGGGCTGCACAAGGTAGTGCCCGGCGAGTTCTACGCCGCGGCCACCCGCCCGCCGGCCGTCTATCGCGGCAATCCTTTCCTGATCGAGGCGGCGCTGGCCTTCGGCGGCACGGCTGCCACGCAGCGCGTCTCGCTCGAGTTGTTGACCGAGCTTCTCGGCCAGACCGACGCCCGCACGCTGCGGCAATTCCTGACGAGCACGTTTCAGGGCGTCGGACCCGAGGGGGCCGCCAAGTTGATCAAGGAAGCCGACCTCGGCATGCGAGCCACTCCCAACAAGCTCAAGGGGGCCGAAATCGCCAAGCTGCACGAGGCCCTGCAGAACGTGAACCTCGACGAAGGTCAGACGATGAACGTCTACCGCTATGCCAACCGCGTGCCGTTGCAGTTCCAGCAGGCCGCCTGCGCGATTACGCAGACGATCCTCTCGACGAATTGGCGGAGCTACGGGCTGAGCCAGTCGCGCGGCTCGCTGCCGTCGGGGCCGGTGACCATTATGGTGCACATGGCCAGCGTCTGGGTGCCGTTCACCAGCGAATCGAAGGAAGCGATCGCCGGCTATCCCGAAATCCTTAAGGAACTACGGCTGGCGCTGCAGGCCGTGGGGCGCAAGCTCGGCATGTACGTTCGCCGCCGGCAACGCGCCAAGCAGGAGGGAGAGCGCCGCAACGTCTTCCTGCGCTACCTGGGCGAAGTCGCCACGGCCGTCAGCGCCATCAACGATACCGACCGCGAGGCCCTCTACGAGCGGCTGCTGGCCGTCGCCAAGACGAAGACGGCCGAAGCGGACGTCCGACTCGACGAGAAGGGGAAACCCATCCTCGAGGAGGACGAGGACTTCGGCTCCGGCGTGCTGATCATCGACGCCGACGCCGAAGCGTCTGCCCACGCCAGCGAACCGCTGGATGAGGATGACGAGTGAAGACGAGTGAAGACGAGAAGCGAGAATCACCACAAAGCCACCAAGACACGAAGTAAATGCGATGAGCATTCATCAGCGGCAATGGATCGTTGATCCTTGCGAATACTCCCGACGGAATTCCTCCTTGGTGCCTTCGTGTCATTGTGGTTAGTCCTCTCCTCAATCCCCTAACAAGATCGACCTTACCGAGATATCGCATGGCCAAGAAAACCCGCCGGGCGGCTGCGACCGCGACGGCCGCTAAGCCGAAGACCAAGCCCCAGCTCAACGAGCGGCAGAAGAAGACCCTCGGGGGAATCATCGAGCTGGCCGACGGCGTCGTGACCGCCGCGCAAAAGAAGAAAGATCCCCACCTCGATGTCCCCGCCCGGGCGCTCTCGAACGTCCGCTTCAACAAGAGCAAGCGGTTCATCGAGATGGGCTCGAGCGTCAATCGCCGGCAGCTCTTCAACCTGTCGCAGGCCAAGAGCTACATGCAGACCATGCTCGTGGCCAGCGGCGCCAAGCAATTGATCGAAGAGAATAAGACGACCAGCTTGCGAGGGATGTACTACCTGCTCAAGCACACGATCGAAGGGGCGAAGGAAGAGACTTTCGACGACCAGAGCGAGAGCGACACGATCATCGAAGACGTCGAAGTCACGCTCAACGCCTTGCGCGAAGAACTGCACCTCTATGCCAAGAACGCGGGGAGCCTGGTCGGCCCTATCACGCTCGTCGACAGCGGCGATGAGATCGATTGCTCGCGCATGGGCTCGGGCGGATACAGCATCCCCTCGATCGTCGAGGCCGAGGTCGTGCAGTTCAAGAAGCACACCGCCAAGTTCATCCTCCATGTCGAAAAGGACACGGTCTGGCGGCGCTTCGTCGAGGACAAGTTCTGGCTCAAGCACAACTGCATTCTCACGCACGGCGGCGGACAGCCGCCGCGCGGCGTCCGCCGCCTGCTGCACCGGTTGCACTACGAAGAGAACCTGCCCGTGTATTGCCTGCTGGATAACGATCCCTGGGGGTACTACATCTACAGCGTGCTCAAGCAGGGCTCGATCAACCTGGCCTACGAGTCGAAGCGGATGGCCATCCCCGACGCCAAGTACCTGGGGCTGCGCTCCATCGACTCGGAGCGGTGCGAGCTCTCGCCGAGCGTGCGGATCAGCCTCAACGATACCGACGTGAAGCGGGCCAAGCAGATCGCCAACTACCCCTGGTTCGTCGACAAGAAGCCCTGGCAGAAGGAAATCGACCAGATGCTCAAGAACGGCTTCAAGCTCGAAGTCGAGTCGCTGATCTCCAAGGGAATCAGCTTCGTCACCGAGGAGTACGTGCCGGCGCGCCTCGCCGAAAAAGACTGGCTCGACTGAATCCAACTCCGCGAACTGGCTTCTCCGTTTGCCCCTAGCGCCGCCAGCGAGCATTCTCAAGAACACTGGCAATGCCCGGGGCACCCCCGGGCATTTCAGACGCCATTGTTCTGCTCAGTCCCACTCGAAGATCTTCTGGATCTCCGGCTCGCCGTAGCTGGCGCCGCCGGTGTACACGACGACGTTGTCGGCCGGGCGGGTGACGCCGATGCCGTGGGTGTGGCCGCAGAGCACGGTCACGCGGCGGTCGGGAAAGCGCCGCATGACTTCGAGGATGGCCTCACCTGCCGCGCGGCAGGAGAAGTGGGGAAGCCATTCGTCGTTCGAGACTTGGCCTTCGTGCCAGCAGGCCTCGCGAAACGGCGGCACGTGCGTGACGAGCACGACGTGCGGATAGCGCGCCAGCGCCGCCGGCAGCACCCGGCGGAAATGCTCGGCCGCTTCGTCCCCCAGGGCCTGCAACAGCGGCCAGCGCGTCGCCTTGGTGTGATTCGCCAGCTCGGCGATCAACCGGTAATCGTTCATCATCACGGTCGAGCGCTCGTAGTCGCCGAGCCGGGCGTCGGCCCAGCCGTCGTGGCCCACCAGCGCGGTGCGCGGCGCGAGCTCGGCCACCTGGCTGCTCCCCAGCCAATGGAGGTTGGCATGCCGCTGGCAGAGCTCGGCGACCTGCTCGCGAATCTCGCGAATCGAACCAAAGTAAAAGTCGTGGTTGCCGAGCACGAAGTAGATCGGCAACGGCCAGGCGGCGGCCAACTGCTCGAGATAGCGGATCACGCTCCGCGCTTCCCCGATGTCGCCGCTGATGAGCACGGCATCCGGCCGCCGGGCAACGACCTGATCCAGAAAGGCCGAGAGCTTGACGACGTCGAGAAAGTTCAGGTGCAGATCCGTGAGCCAGGCAACGTGTCGCATGTCTGCTCTTGTAGGCGAAGGAGAAGTTGGGTTGTGCTTGCGAATTGGCAAAAACCGCAGGATGCACCACCACGACACGACGACACCACGCCGAAGGAAATCCGCAGCGAGTAGCTCAGGCGCAAGCAACGAATACGAACGGGCTGGTCGCAAGACGCCGGCAAGCAGGCTGCCTGACCGACGCGTTACTCCGCATTCACGTCGTGTCGTTGTGTCGTGGTG
>JAEUIK010000646.1 GCA_016793185.1 Planctomycetaceae bacterium
GCGCACGGCGCGCGGCTCGTACTCGAGCTGCACCTCGATCGAGCTGGCCTGGGCATGCTTGACCGCATTCACCAGCGCTTCTTGGGCGATCCGCAACAGGTCGTACTCGACGCTGGCGGGCAGCCGCGACGGGCTGTGCGGCACGGCCAGCTTGAGCCGCAGACCGGCCGCGTCGGTCAATTGCCGCGCGGTTTGCGCGAGCGCCGCCGCGAGCCCGGTTTCCTGGCCGGGCGCGCTGCGCAGCCCGGCAATCGAGCGCCGCGCCTCGCGGAGGCAGTTGCCCGCGTCGCCGATGATCTCCTGCAGTGCGTCGCGATTCGGCGACGGCGGCAAGCGCGTCAGCAGCGCCTGCATCTCCATCGTCACGCCCGAGAAGCCTTGCATCAGCGTGTCGTGCAGCTCGCGGGCGATCCGGCTCCGTTCCGTCGCGATCGCTTGCAGGCGGGATTTGATCCAGCGGACCCGCCAGCGATAGCCGAACCAGGCGGCCCCGCCGACGGCGCCCAGACAGAGCGGCAGGAACCAGCGGGCCTGATAGAAGTGGGGGCGGAGCGTGAATTCGACAGGCGCCGGCGCCTCGCTGGGACGATCCTCGAGATTGCGCGCCAGCACGCGAAAGCGGTACCGCCCCGGCGGCAGATTCGTATAGATCGCCTCGCGGCGCGTGCCGGCGTCGACCCAATCCTGGTCGAAGCCTTCGAGCCGATATTGAAACGAGAGCCGGGCCGGCGACCGGAAACTGAGCGCCGCGTAGCGAAAACTGATGTTGTTGGCCCCCCGCGGCATCGGCGCGCGATCCGTCGGGCTGCGGCTCGTGCCGTTGACGATCAGCTCCTCGATCACGACCGGCGCCGGCGGCAGCGGGATCCGCAAGTGATGCGGATCGAGCACGATCAGCCCGTGAATGGTCGCGAACCACAGCCGGCCATCCTGCATTCTCCAGACGGCGGGCTGCACGTCGCCGCGGCACTCAATCGTGCGCTGCCCATCGGTGGGGGTGAACGGCAAGTACTCCAACCGCGACCGGCGCCCGGCGGCAAAGCTCAGCAGGTCGGCGCGCGCGACCGAGAAGATTCCCTTGCTGCAGGCCATCCAGAGGCGTCCCTGCTCGTCGGCGGCGATGCCGTAGATCGCATCGTCGTACAGCCCGTCGGCCGGCGAGAAGGTGGTCACGCGTTGA
This sequence comes from Planctomycetaceae bacterium, assembly GCA_016793185.1. Lineage (GTDB taxonomy): Bacteria > Planctomycetota > Planctomycetia > Pirellulales > JAEUIK01 > JAEUIK01. Next base: position 1,181 of record JAEUIK010000646.1, read on the forward strand.
TCGTCGACGAGGATCAGTCCGGCGGTTTGCGTGCCGATCCACACCAGGCCCTCCGCGTCGACGTAGAGGGCGTCGATATCGCGCGCCGCGATGGCATCGCCGAGCAGCGCGGTGAAGCGGTCGTCGGCGTAGCGGTAGAGCCCGCCGCCGGCGGTCGTCGCGATCAAGAGCGAGCCCTGGTGCTCGGCCAGGGCGTGGATCGGTTGCCGTGCCGGGCCCTCGTCGCCGCCGGGAACGACGAAGCGGTCGCCGTCGAGGCGCGCAAGTCCGCGGCTCGTGCCGACCCAGAGCTCGCCGCGCGAGTTGCGGAGGATGGCGCGAACGGAGCTCGCCGGCAGTCCCTGGTCGGTGGTATAAGTCGCGGCGACGGCTCCCGCGCGCAGGAGATTGAGCCCTTGATCGGTGCCGACCCAGAGTTCGTTCGCCGCGCCGCGCGCCAGGGCGGCAATCCGATTGCTGGCCAGTCCGTCGCGCGTGGTGAGGACCTGGAACGTCTTGCCGTCGTACTGCGCGAGTCCGGCGCCGAGCGTGCCGACCCAGATGTTGCCCGCGGTATCCTGGAGCAGCGGGCCGACGTCGTTCGAGGGGAGCCCCTCGCGGACCGTGAAGGGGATCGTGCGGCGATCGGCGAACTGATTGAGGCCATGCTTGGTGCCGACCCAGAGGCTTCCTTCGCGATCTTCGCAGAGGGCGTAGACCGTGCTTTGCGAAAGCCCATCCTGCGGCAGGAAACTATCGAACTCGCCGCCGTGCAAGCGGCTGAAACCTGCCTTGGTGCCGATCCACAGGGAATCGTTACTTCCGGCGGCCAGGCAATAGACGTAATCGTCGGCCAGTCCGTCGTTCCCGGCGAAGCGCTGCTCGCGCTCGCCTTCGGTTCGGACCAGCCCGTCGCTCGTGCCGACCCACATCCCGCTCCCCTCGGCGGGCAGAAGGGCGCGCACGGTGGTTTCGGCGGGGAGCGTTTCGAGGACGTGCGGCACGCAGCGCGTGCCGTCCCAGCGTCCGAGGCGGTGCCCGTCGCCGCCGATCCAGATGGAGCCATCGGCCGCCTCGCCCAGCGCGCGAATCGTGCCCGGCGGGAGGCTCTCGCCGTCGTGCAGAACGGTCACTTCGCCGGCGTGCAACCGGGCGACTCCGTGCGTCGTGCCGATCCAGAGGTCGCCGCGGCGATCGGCGAAGAGCGCGTGGATCGAATCGGCCGGCAGCCCCTCGGCCTGACGCAGCTGTTTGACGGGCCGGCGGAAGTCGGCGCCAGCCAGGCAGATCAATCCGGCGCCGTCGGTTCCGAGCCAGAGGTTTTGCTGCGCGTCTTCGACCAGGGCCAGCACGCGGATCTTCTCGAGCGAGATGCCCCCCAGCTCGCGCAGCACCGTGAAGCGCACGCCGTCGAAGCGCGCGACGCCGTTGGGTGTGCCGAGCCACAGGTAACCGTCGCTCGTTTGGCGGATCGCGTAGATCGTGGCCTGGGGAAGTCCTTGCTGCAACTGCCAGATGCGGTGCAAGCATTGCACCAGGCGGCGCGAGGGATCGAGTCCCCAGGCGGGTTGGGCCGCGAGGATAGCCCCGGCGAGCACCGCGGCGAGCGCCAGCGACGCGGCGCGGCGCGCCCGGCGCAGCCCCTGCCGTGCGGGTTTTGCCCCGGCGTGGTCGGCTGTGAATACGGCTCCGGCGGTGCGTTGCATGGCGGCGTCACGATGAGCGGCGACGAGCGATTCCTACCCACGACTATAGGGTTCGGCGGGGCGGCTTTCGAGGTTCGCACCGGAGCGGATCGGCCGCTATGCCGAATGGCATAGGGCTGCGCCTGCCAGGGGGCAGTAGTCTGCGGGACGGTCTCGGCGCAAGAATAACCGGGTACCGCGGGGGGCGGTACGACGCCGGTCTGGCCGCGGCCCAGCCCGACGGTCCCGGCGGCTCGACGCGGCCGGCGCGCTGGCACCATCCCCCCTGCCTTCCCTCCCCGAGCTCCAGCCTCTTCGTGATGAAGTCATCGATGCTCGAAGCGACGCCGACCCGAATCCACCACGTGCACGAGGGTGTGGCGCCCCCGGCGGCCGACGCGGGCGCGCGGCGCTCCCCCTGGCGCTGGCTGGTGTGGTTGCTGCTGCTGGCCGGCGTGAGCGCGGCCGGGTACGCGACGGTAGCGCGCATCCAGGCACTTAAGGCCGAGAGCGTCAAGAAAGCCCCGCCGCCGCGCGTCATCCCCGTCGTCACCGCCACGGCCGAGAAGCGCGACCTGGGGCTGTACCTGTCGGGCTTGGGAACCGTCACGGCCTTCAACACGGTGACGATACGCAGCCGCGTCGCCGGCGAGCTGATCCGCGTCGCCTTCGAAGAGGGACAGATCGTCGAGCCGGGCCAGCTGTTGGCCGAGATCGATCCACGCCATTACGAAGTGCAGCTCGAGCAGGCCGAGGGGCAACTAGCCAAGGATCAGGCCGCGCTCAAGAACGCGCAGTTGGATCTTGCCCGGTC
>JAEUIK010000691.1 GCA_016793185.1 Planctomycetaceae bacterium
CATTGGCGGCGCACGTCTTTTCGGTGCTTGCCAAACCGATTAGCCGGTTGCGGATCAACGCGGCCGTGCGCATGGCGCTGCAGGCCACGTACGATTGGGCCACGCCGGGTCGTTTTCGGCTCGGCGAGCAGGGCACGCCCTGACGCTCTCGCGTTCCAGCCCAGCCTGCTGCCTACCGGCCGCCGTCGACCAGCAGCGTTTGCGCCGAGACGTAATTCGACAGGGGGGACGCCAGGAACAGGATTGCCCCGGCCGCCTCGTCGACGTTCCCCGCGCGTCCCAAGGCGATGACGTACTTGGCCATCTGCAGCATCTCTTGCGGAATTCCCAGCGAGATTTTCTCGTCGCCGAGTTGCACCGACTCGTTCTGAGCGCGGTCGCGCGTCAGCCGGGTGTCGATCCAGCCAAAGGCCACGGCGTTGACGTAGATATTGAAGCGTCCCCACTCCTTGGCGACGGTCTTGGTCAGCCCGATCACGCCCGCCTTGGCGGCCGAGTAGTTGGCCTGCCCGGGATTGCCATCGGTGCCCGAGATCGAGCTGATGTTGACGATCTTGCGCGCCGGGGGCGGCGTGTTTTCCTCGGTTTCCAATTTGGCCTTCTCGCGCATGGCTCCGCCGATGGTTTGCATCATGCGGAAGACGGCCGTGAGATGCACCGCGAGAATCGCATCCCATTGCTTTTGCTCCATCTTGTGGAAGATGGCGTCCCAGGTGAACCCCGCGTTGTTCACCAGGATGTCGGGCGTGCCGAAGGCCTTTTCGGCCAGTTCCAACGTCGTACGCGGGAAATCGGGATCCGTCACGTCGCCGGCCAGCGTGATCACTTCGGCCCCCGCGGCCGAGAGGGCGCTGGCCGTCTCGGCCAACGGCTGTTGGTCCAGATCGGTCAGCACCAGCCGCGCCCCCTCGCGGGCGAACAAGGTGGCCGTCGCCGCGCCAATGCCGCGGGCGGCTCCGGTAATGATTGCCGTCTTGCCGGCCAGCATTTTGTCCAAGGAAGCACCTCCTGAAGAATTCATTCCAGCAGCGGTTGGTTCGTTGCCGGGAAAACGGTAGTTCGGTGGAGCGTCGCTCTCTGTTCGGGGCTGACTAGGGCGCCGTGGCGAACTGACCGCAGTTGGTATTCCGGTTGGCGAACCCGTCGGTGCCGCGCCACACGACCGCGCACGTCTTGCCTTCCGGCTCGTCCTGATCGTAGATCACCACCGTGGCTTGCACGCTGTGCCAGTCCGGCGATTGGAAACTCGTAATCACTTCGATCGGCACCGCGATCTCGACATCGTAACCCGTCTTGCTGCGGCGTGCCGCGGCGGTGGCCCCGGCGGGGCGTTTGCCCCCTCGCAAGGCCGTGACTTCGAGCTTTGCTTGCTCCGTGGCGTCGGGAGCGCTGACGCGCAGCGCGTAGCTTCCCCGGCCGAGCTGCGGTTCGTTGCGCCGCTGGTCGATCGGGCGCGCGTCCAGCCGTAGCTCGAGCGCATCGCCCCCCTCGATGAGGCGCTCGTCGACAACGTGCGCGGCCAGGTAGACGAACCGCTCGTCGTGTCCGAGGCCGAACTGCAGCGAGGCGTCGGCGGGCCCGGTCCAGGTCTCGCTGGCCCCAACCAAAAGGGGATGATCGTTCGTGGCCTCGCTGCGGGGGAGCGCGTCCTCGAGCGCGCCATCGATCGCCTGCAATGTGGCGCGCGGACAGGGAAACTTGCGATCGATGACGACCGGGATGGTGCGCTCGCAGGTCAAGGGAGGATCGTCCCCCACCGTCTTGATGCGTGCGGTGAACAGCGTTTCGGCCAGGTGGGGAAACTCGATCGCCTCGGCGAAGCGGATCCCCACACCCAGCTCGGCCGTTTCGCCAGCCGCCGCGGCCAGCTCGAGACTGGCCGGGTCGACGGTCAGGCCGCGCAGGGGCAGCCCCTCGATGGTGCCGCGCACCTCGATTGGCCGGTCGAATTTGTTGGTCACGCGGATTTCAATCTGTCCTGCAGTCAGGCCCTCCCCCTCGCTGATCAGGATCGGGGCAACTTCGATCCGCGTCTTGGCGAGGAACTCGCGAAAGCGCGCGATCCCCTGCTCTGTAACGGCATCGCCGGGAAGGATGCCATCCAGCAGCAGATTGGCCACGTGCGGGCCATCCTTCTCCATCGTCAGCCAGGTTACGTGGTCGAACTCGCCGTAGGGGACTCCGCGCAACTGCGAGCCGCCGCCCGTCGTGGCCAGGTGATAGTACTTGCGCCCATTGCGCTCGTATTGCACGTAGTGGTGGACATGCCCGGCAAAGACGGTGAACGGGCGATCTCCCAGCAGCCGTTCCACGTTTTTCCAGTTTGTCGGATCGGCATTGCCGGCCGTGAGCGCGGCCTCGGCCCGGGTCCACAGCGGTTTATGCATGAACAGCAGCGTCCAGCGCGCGTCGGCATTTTTGGCGAGGTCTTTCTCCAGCCAGGCGAATTGCTCGGGACCGATCTGGTCTTCGCGATCCTCCGACGACAAACAGACAAAGTGCACGCCCTGATAATCGAACGAGTACCATTCGGCCCCAAAGTGCTCGCGCCAAATGGTGTGCATCGTCGGATTCGAGACGTCGTGATTCCCGGCGACAAAGAAGAACTTCATCTGCATCTTGTCGATGAAGCCCAGGAACTCCTTCCATTGCGTCTCGATCTCGTCCCGGTTCGAGCTATAGCCCTCGATCAGGTCCCCCACGGAAACCACGAACTCGGGGCGCATCCAGTTGAGGCGCTCGACCGCCTTCATCCAAATCCCGGGGCGATGCCCGCCGGTGTTGTCGGTCACGATCGCGATGTGAAACCGGCCAGGATCATTCAGAATCGGCTTATCGGACCAGGGCTTGGCCCCCGTCATCGCCGGCAGGATCAAGGCCGGCGGTAACTTCTCGGCAGGCGTGCCCGCGTGTTCGGCATCGTCGTGATGACCGTCGCTGTCGGGCGGATGCGGCAGGGCGCGATCGCTCCAGACGCCGAGTCCCGCCACGAGCACAAGCGCAAGAACCGAGTAGCTTCGCATGGTG
>JAEUIK010000223.1 GCA_016793185.1 Planctomycetaceae bacterium
GGTAGCGCTCCTGGCCGGCTATGCCTACGCTCACGCGGCGACTCGATGGCTGCCGATTGCGGGCCAGATCGTCACCCAGTTGGCCGTCGTCGGCATCGCTTTCGTGGCCCTGCCGATTGCCATTCCGTCGGACTCGCTTCCGCCGGTCGACAGCAACCCGGCGCCCTGGTTGCTGGGCACACTGTTGCTGCGCGTGGGGGCCCCTTTCTTTGCACTGGCAGCGACGGCGCCGTTGCTGCAGCGGTGGTTTGGCATGACCAGCCACCGCTCGGCCGCCGATCCCTATTTCCTGTACGCCCTGAGCAATCTCGGCAGCCTGGCGGCGCTGCTCGGCTATCCGTTCGTCATCGAACCCAACTGGGGGCTCGCCGAGCAGTCACGCTTCTGGGCGATTGGTTTCGCCGCCTTTGGGGCGTGCACACTGCTGGCGGCTCTCACCGTTTGGCGGCGCCCCGTCCCGGTCCGGGGAGGCGAGAAAGCGGCCGCCGAGCTCCCGGCCCAACCCGCACCGAGCTTGCCCGACAGCGTCCGCTGGCGCGAACGCTTCTACTGGTTGGGACTGGCGGCGATTCCCACGAGTTGGATGCTCGCGGTCACGACGCGGCTCACTACCGACCTGTCGCCGGTGCCGCTGTTGTGGATCTTGCCGCTGTCGATCTATTTGTTGACGTACATCGTCGCCTTCTCGCCGTGGGGAGCCCAGTGGCATCCCCTGGTGCAGTCGCTATTCCCGATCTCGATCATCGCCCTGGCGGTTTCTCTCTTGTTCCCGGGACACTGGTACCTGTTGGGTATCGATCTGGCGGTGTTCGCGATTGGCGCGCTAGCCTGCCACATGGAGCTGGCGCGGCGGCGTCCCCCGGTCGAACGGCTGACCGAGTTCTACCTCTGGCTCTCGCTGGGCGGGGCCGTCGGCGGGACGCTGAACGCACTCGTCGCGCCGTTGCTCTTCACGACCGTGCTCGAGTACCCGATCACCGTCGGACTGGCCTGCCTGCTGCTCCCCGCGCTGGGACGCGCCGCGGACCCGATCACTCGCCTGGCCTGGCTGGGAGGCACGACGGTTGTGTTGGGGTTGATGCTGCGCGGCTTCCCGCTGACCGCGCCGCGCCATGAAATCTATCTGGCGCTGGTCGTGATCGCGGCGCTGGCGGCGATTTTTTGGAGCGGGCGAACGCGCTGGTTCGCACCGTTGATTCTCGCGCTCCTGGCCTTCGACCAGACGGTGTTGCACATGCCCGGGGAATTGTTGGCCCGGCACCGCAGCTTCTTTGGCATTCATTACGTAACGCGCGACTTGCCGGAGCGCCCCGAGCGCTTCCTGCGGCTGTTCCATGGCACGACCTTGCACGGCCTGCAGCACATCCTGCCCGAACGTGGCTGCGAGCCCATCGGTTATTACACCCGCCAGGGTCCCTTGGGCGACATCTTCGCAGCCGTGCCGCCGCGCCCCGGCGCGGTGCAGCAAGTCGCGGTTGTGGGTTTGGGGACCGGGGGCGCCGCCTGCTATGCGGGCCCCGAGCGCTTCATCACCTTTTACGAGATCGACCCCGCGGTGCTCGCGCTGGCGAACGAATACTTCTCGCACCTTTCCGTCTGCGGCCGCGAGAACAGCGAAGTCGTGCTGGGGGACGGCCGCCTGCAACTGGCCTCTGCCCCCGATCACAAGTACCAGATCATCTGGCTCGACGCCTTCAGTTCCGACGCGATTCCCGTCCACCTGCTGACGCGCGAGGCGCTGGAGTTGTACCTGCAAAAGCTCGACCCGCGAGGCGTCCTGGTGTTTCACATTTCCAACAAGTATCTCGACCTGGCGGGCGTGCTGGCCGACCTGGCGGGTTCGCTCGGGCTCGAGGCGCGGGTCCGGACCGACTCGGACCTTACCAAGGCCGATCTCGCGGCCGGGAAAGCGCCATCGCGTTACCTCGTGCTCGCGCGAAACGCCGCCGACGTGGGAAATCTCGCGCGGTCGCCGCAATGGAAACTGCTCGTGCCGCGCCCCGCGGAGCGCCTCTGGACCGACGACTATTCCAACGTCCTGGGCGTGCTGAAAGCGGACGTCGCAGAGCAAGCGAACGCCGAATCGGTGACGACCGCCGGCGAATGACCGCCGACCGCGCGCCGCGCGGGCACGATCGACCCCTTGCAAGCCACCGCACGGGCACCCACAATGACCGCTCGCTAGCCTCGCGGCGCTTTTCTGGTCAGTCCGCCGACGACTTGCGCCCCGCAGTGAACCGCATTACGGAAGGCCTCGATGTCGGAAAAACCCCGCGTCATTCTCAGTGGATTCGCCGACGAAGCGGCCCATCATAAAACCGCCGTCGAGCAATTCAGCGCCATGGCCGCGCTCGGCTTCGAGTATTACAGCGTGCGCTTCATCGACGCCGGCGAGGGCATCAAGAATGTGATGCAGCTCAACAAGGGCGAGATTCGCACGATCCGGCACCTCGAAGACGAGTACGGCCTGAGCGTCACTTCGATCGGTTCGCCGATCGGCAAGGTCAAATTGCTCGACGTCGAAGATGGCACCAAGAACCCGTACATCCCCTTCAAGAAATACCTCGCGAGTCAGGTCGCCAAGGCGTGCGAGATCGCGCATGCCTTCGAGACGAAACTCATTCGCGGTTTCTCGTTCTACCACCCCAAGGGAACCGACCCGCGCGAGCACCTCGCCCAGACCGTCGAGCAGCTCGGACAAATCGCCGAGGCCTGCCATCGCTCGGACCTGACCTTCGGCCTCGAGGTCGAGGCGAACCTCGTCGGCCAGACGGGCCAACTGCTGGCCGAGATCGAAAAACAAGTCGACCATCCCGCCCTCGTGCTGATCTTCGACGCCGCCAATATTCTCTGTCAGGGCTACACGCCGGCGCAGGTCTTCGAACAGTATCAGGCCATGAAGCCCAACCTGGGCTGGCTGCACATCAAGGACTATCTGCAGCCCAAGAACAGCACCCACACCCCCGGCCACGTCGACGAGGACGCCCTCAAGCACTTCGTGCCGGCCGACATCGGCGATAGCGGACACGTCGCCATCTTGCGCGACTTTGCCGACGCCATCCCCAAGCTCGAAAAGAAGCTCAAGCGCCGCGGCATTCCCGGCGTCTTTCTCGATCTCGAGCCGCACGTCAAAGGGGGAGGCCAGTTCGGCGGCTTCAGCGGACCCGACGGGATGGGCATCGCCCTGGCCGGACTGCGGCGGGTGCTCGATTTCGTCGGCATCGACTACCACCTGCGCGATTTCGACGACATTCGGGCGCTGCGCGGCTTCTAGGAGCCGGGCCAGACGTGGGGCTGCGGCGGGAGATCGCCGTCCGGCGCGCCGCAACCTGCCGCGCGAGCGAGGGACTCATGTGCGGACGCTTCACCCTGCGAACGGCGCCGCGGGAAGTCGCCGAGCTGTTTGCGATCGACGAGCTGCCGCTCTTCGCGCCGCGCTACAACATCGCGCCGAGCCAGCAGGTGCTCGCCGTCGGCCTGCGCGACGACGGCCGCCGCGAGTTCCGACAATTCGCCTGGGGTTTCATCCCGTCGTGGTCGAAAGATCCCCAGTCCGGTCACCGCCCGATCAACATCCGCAGCGAGACCGTGCTCGAGAAACCGATGTTTCGCAGCGCCTTCCGCAAGCGGCGCTGCCTGATCCCGGCCGACGGGTTCTTCGAGTGGCAGGCCGTCGGCCGCGCCAAGCAGCCCTATTACTTCCAGCGTCCCGACGGCGGTCCGTTCGCCTTCGCGGGGGTGTGGGAAACGTGGCGCGGCGGGGCCGAGCCGCTCGAGAGCTGTGCGCTTTTCACGACGTCGGCCAACGCGACCGTCGCCCCGCTCCATGACCGGATGCCGGTGATCCTGGCGCCGGCGGATTTTGCCAGTTGGCTCGATCCCACGAACGAGGATCCCGCCTCGCTGGTCCCGCTGTTGCGACCGCTACCTCCGGACCAGCTCGTCGCCCGGCCGGTCAGCACGACCGTCAATAGCCCCCGCCACGATTCGCCGGAGTGTATCATACCCCTGGAGAGTCCTGGGAAGCTGTTCGATTAGCGCCCGCGGTGAACGCCCGACATGCGCGCTGACCTACCGACCATCGCCGGCGCTGCCAGGGGCGACGCCCTGCCTGAGGTGACGCGTCCGGTCGTTGTGGCGGGAAACGAGCTCATCGGCTACGCGGAGTCGCCGCCGCTGTTCGACGACATGGTGGCCGATATTCGTACGGCCGAGGCGCGTGTCTGGCTCGAGACTTACACACTTTGCGACGATGCGGCCGGGCGCGCGGTGGCCGCCGCCCTGATCGAGCGGGCCCAGGCGGGGCTCGACGTGCGCGTCCTTTACGACGCCGTCGGGAGTCCCGGCTTGTCGACTCCATTCTGCGCGGCGCTGGCCGCCGCGGGCGTCAAGCTGCACGCCTACCACACGATCTGGGATGCGTTTCGCCGCTGGTCGATCTTCACGGTGCTTAATCGGCGCAACCATCGCAAGGTGCTGGTGATCGACGAGCGGATCGCCTATTTCGGCGGGATGAATATCGTCGATCATGGCCCCACGGCGCGCGAGACCGGCTATCAGCCCCCCGAGCGCGGCTGGCGCGACGTGCACGTCCGCCTCGCCGGGCCGCAAACGACCGATTTTGCCGAGAGCTTCTCGCGCTCGTGGAAGCGCGCGCTGCGCCGCCCGATTCGCCGCCGGCCGCGGGCCTACCGCCGGGCCCGGCTCTCGAAAAGCTCCGAGAGCATCCGCCTTTTCGACAGCGGTCCGGGCCTCAAATTCAGCCGCGCCGCGCGCGTCTACATGCGCTTGATGAAGCTCGCCCGGCGGCGGATGGTCTTCTCGATGGCCTATTTCCTGCCCACGGGGCGCGTGCTCCGCGCGTTGCTGCGCGCCCGGCGGCGGGGCGTGCGGGTGCTGGTGATCGTGC
>JAEUIK010000702.1 GCA_016793185.1 Planctomycetaceae bacterium
GGAACCGTACGTACGGTGCTGTGGGAGGGCGACGGGGGTAACCCCGTCCCCTACCCGGTGCCGGCGGCGCCAGGCGGTCGCGGTCGTCGGGTAGCCCCAAGTCACGCCCGCGCCCCGGAGGTTTTACTCGTGAGCTCGCACCTCAAAGTGGCTCTCGTCACCGGCGCCGGCAGCGGCATCGGTCGGGCCAGCGCGCTGGCGCTGGCGGCGGACGGATATCGCGTGGTGTTGGCCGGTCGCCGGCGCGAAGCACACGAGGAGACCGCGCGGCTGTCGGGCGCCGGCGAGCGGATGCTCGTCGTGCCGACCGACGTCACGCGGCCGGCCGAGGTCCGCGCGCTCTTCGACGCGACGCGCGAAACGTTCGGCCGGCTCGACGTGCTCTTCAATAACGCCGGCAGCGGCGCGCCGCCGGTGCCCGTCGAGGATCTCACCTTCGACCAATGGCAAGCGGTCGTGAACGTGAATCTCACCGGGCCGTTCCTCTGCACGCAGGAAGCGTTCCGCTTGATGAAGAGCCAGCAGCCAATGGGAGGGCGAATCATCAACAACGGTTCGGTCTCGGCCTGGGCCCCGCGCCCCAACTCGGCCCCCTACACGGCCACCAAACACGCCATCACCGGGCTCACCAAGTCGACGTCCCTCGACGGCCGCAAGTTCAATATCGCCTGCGGGCAGATCGACATTGGCAACGCCCTCACCGAGATGGCGCAGCGGATGACGACCGGCGTGCCGCAAGCCGATGGGTCGGTCCGGGCCGAGCCGGTGATGGATGTGAGCCACGTGGCGAACATGGTGCTGCACATGGCCAATCTGCCGTTGGAGGCCAACGTGCAGTTCGTGACCGTGATGGCCACGGCGATGCCGCTGGTCGGGCGCGGCTAAGACAGCCGGCAACCGATGCTGTCCCGCAAAAATCCCTCCGGCACGCGCCGCTTTCGGCGGCGTTGCGGGTTAGAATGGCGACGCTTTCCGGACCCACCAACACCAGGCACGATCGTGATGCACATCCTGCGTAACCGCGTGTTATTCGTTCTCTGCTGTGGCGCGGTGGCGGCTGCCGCGCCGCTTGCACCTTCCGCGCGACTAAACGCTCAACAAGTCGAAGATGGGATGACGGTCGACCCGGCCGACTGGCCCTGGTGGCGCGGGCCGACGCGCAACGGCATCGCCAATCCCCACCAGGATCCCCCGACCGAGTGGAGCGCGACGCAGAACGTCGTCTGGAAGTCGCCCGTGCCGGGGCGAAGCCACAGTTCTCCGACGGTGGTCGGCGCGCGAATCTTTCTGGCCGGGGCCGACGAGCAGGCCGAAACGCAGTCGGTGCTCTGTTACGACCGCGCGACCGGCAAGCCGCTGTGGCAAACGATTGTGCACCGCGGCGGCCTGATGCGCAAGCACGAGAAGTCGACCGCTGCGTCCGGGACAGTCGCCTGCGATGGCGAGCGCCTCTACATCACGTTCGCCAACAGCGACGCGGTTTACGTGACGGCCCTCAGCGTCGACGGCAAACAGCTCTGGCAGACCAAGATCGCCGACTACAAGATCCACCAGGGCTACGGCGCGTCGCCGGCCATCTACCAGTCGCTGGTGCTGGCCGCCGCCGACAGCCACGCCGGTGGAGTGGTCGCCGGCCTCGATCGCCAATCGGGCAAGATCGTCTGGCAGCGCGACCGACCTAAGGAACCGAACTACACCTCTCCCATCGTGCTCCGCAGCGGCGGACGCGATCAACTGCTGCTCTCGGGCTGCAACCTGGTGTCGAGCTTCGATCCCCTCTCGGGCAAGACGCTGTGGGAAGTTCCCGGCGCCACGACCGAATGCGTCACGTCGATCGTCACCGACGGCGAGCGCATCTTCTGCAGCGGCGGCTATCCCAAGAATTACCTGGCCGCGCACCTGGCCGACGGCTCGGGCAAGCTCGCCTGGGAGACCAAGGATCGCGTCTACGTGCCGTCGCTGCTCGCGCACGACGGGCATTTGTTCGGCGTGCTGGACGCGGGAGTGGCCGTCTGCTGGAAGAGCGACACGGGGGAGGAACGCTGGAAGAAGCGCCTCGGCGGCGACTTCACCGCCTCGCCGATTCTGGTGGGGGAGACCATCTACGCCACCAACGAAACGGGCGAGACGTTCGTCTTTCGTGCCAATCCCGAGAAGTTCGAGGAGATTGCGGTCAATCAACTCGGCGACCGCGCCCTGGCCAGCGCAGCAATCTGCGGCAGCCGCATCTACCTGCACATCGCCGAAGAAGTCGACGGCCAGGAGCAGGAGATGCTGTATTGCTTGGGAAGAAAGTAGAGCGCTTCAGCGATCGCTGCTGGTCGCCTACCCCACATGCCGATTCGCGCCGGCGTCGGCAAGTTGCTTGAGTGCCACGCGGTCGACCTTGCCGGTCGCGTTGAGCGGCATCTCGTCGAGCACAACGACCTCGTCGGGGGCCTTGTAACCCACCCGCGCCCGCGAGAATGCGATCAGGTCGTCCAGCGCTGGGCGCGCGACATCCTCGCGCAGCGTGACGTAGGCCCGCACGTTTTCGCCGTGGATTGCGTCATGAATGCCGATCACGCCTGCGCTGGCGATGGCCGGGTGATCCAGAAGCGATTCCTCGACCTCTTGAGGGCAGATATTGGAGCCGTCGTGGATGATGATCTGCTTCTTGCGCCCCTGGAACCAGAGGTAGTTATCGGCGTCGGCGGTCACGAGGTCGCCGGTGTCGAGCCAGCCATCGACGATCGTCTCGGCCGTCGCATCCGGACGATTCCAGTAGCCGAGCATATTGCTGGGAGATTGAATCCAGAGCCGGCCGGGCGTTCCGGGCGGGACCTCGGCCCCCGCGTCATCACGAATCGACGCGTCAAAGCCCGGTGCCAGTCGGCCGATCGAGCCCAGCCGGTTCCCCTCGGCCGGAGGATTGATCGCCGAGGTGCCCGTCTCGGTCATGCCGTAGAGCTCTTCGATCGGAAAGCCCGCCACGGCGGTGAACTCGCGTTCGAGTTCGGCCGAGATCTTATCGCCGCCGGAGACGCAACGGCGAATCGAGCGAAAATCGTCGCGTCGCGCGCCGTGATCGCGCACGAGCCCGAACAGCGGGGCCGGCAGCATGCACAAATGCGAGGGGCGCGTGGTGCGCAACAGGGGGAGGATTTCGTCACCGCCGAACGAGCGGGCGACGACCACGCAAGCCCCGGCGGCCAGCCCGGCGAACGACAGCGACGAGGCCGCGACATGCGAGGCGGAGGTCGCTGGCAGAAAGACATCGGCGGGCGACAGCTCCAAGCCCGCCGCGGCGCTGGCCACCAGCCAGCCAAAAGTATCGTGCGAGTGGGTGACACCCTTCGGCTTGCCGGTGCTGCCCGAGGTGAAAAAGACAAAGGCCGGCGCCTCGGGGGGTGGCGGAGCGATCTCGCCGGCCGGCGGGTCGGCCGCGAGCAACTCTTCGAGCCGCGGAACAGCGCCGTCGTCGGCGGCGTAACTGACACGCCCGCAGCGCAACCGGGCCGCCTGCTGGCTCGCGGCCAGCACGTCGGCGCGTTCGGCGTGCGCGACCAGCAGCGCGGCCTCGCTGACCTCCAAGGCGTGGTCGATCTCGGGGGCCTGGTAGCGATAGTTCAAGGGGGTCGCCACGAGCCCCGCCCGGCAGCAGGCCAGGTAATGCAGCAGCAGTTCGCCGCGATTGGGGAGCAGCGAGGCGACGCGATCTCCCGGGCGCAGCCCCAGCGCCAGGTACTGCCCGGCGAGCCGCAATGCCGCTGCGTCCAGTTCGGTCCAGGTCCAGGTGCGCTCCCGGGAGACGAGGGCCGGCTCATGCGGCTTGAGCTGCAAGCCTGGCGCGAGCAAGTTGGCCAGTCGGACCGGTCGTTCGAGCTTCGCTCCCTGAATCGGCACAAAACGTCCTCGTCACGAAGGGATGGTCGGCCGCCAACGATCAGGCATCGGCAGGGTGCGCGCGGGACTACACCAATTCCGGCAAACCGTAGGGCTGCCGGTACTCTTTGGTCAGCAGATGGTTGGCTTCGTCGCAATCGACAAAGCGCTCGGCCCGCGGATCGAAGTCGAGCTGCCCACGCGTGCGCAGGGTGATTTCGCCGAGATGCACGAGCGCACAACTGCGGTGGGCGATCTCGGGAGAGGCGCGCGGCGGCGTGCGGTGCCGTACGGCATTGAGGAAGTCGGCCATGTGCTCGGCATAGCCGGTCTGGCCGCGCAGCTCCTTCCCCTCGGTCGGACCCGGCTGCGACTTCGGACCAAGATAGACGCTGAAGGCGCCGCGGCGCGAGAAGACCATGTAGCCCTCGGTGCCGTAGAACACATTGCCGTTGTCGAAGCCGTGCAGTCCGTAGGGGGTGAACGGGTAGTTCTCGTAGATCAGTAGCCGGCCGTCCGGATACTCGTAGGTCACGTTCATGTTGTCGGGATACTCGCTGGCGTGGCCGTCCAAGAGCATTCGTCCGCCGCGCGCGGTGATCTGCTGGGGGAGCGTGTCGACGCCGAGTCCCCAGGCGGCCATGTCGAGATCGTGGATTCCATCGTCGCCGATCTCGCCGTTGCCGTAGTCGCGGAACATGCGCCAGGTGCCGTGAAAGCGGTGCGGATTGAAGGCGTGCACCGGCGCGGGGCCGAGCCAGCGATCGTAATCGACGCCCGGCGGCGGAGTGCCGTCGGGGAGGGGCCGCGCGACGGTCCGCGTTTCGGCGGTCCAGGCTCGCGCGACTTTGATCTCGCCGAGGATGCCTTGCTGCAGCAGCTGCGCGGCCTTGGCGGTCACGGGGCTGCTGCGCATCTGGCTTCCCTGTTGCACCACGCGGCCATACTTCCTGGCGGCCGCGATCAGCAGCGGTCCTTCCGCGTAGACGTGCGAGATCGGCTTCTCGATGTACACATCCTTGCCGGCCTGCATGGCGCGCAAGGCGATCGGCGCATGCCAATGGTGCGGTGTGGCGATCAGGCAGGCGTCGATGTGCGGATCGTCGAGCACATCTTCGTAGCGCGCCGTCGTCCGCGGCGGGCGCGGCTGAAAATCACTCGTCACGAGCCGCGCCAGGTTATCGATCTGCCGCGGATCGACATCGCACAGCCAGCCGAGCGAAACCGCCTCGCGGCGGCCGACCAGCCCTTTGACGTGGTGGCCCATGATGCCGCCGCAGCCAATGATTCCCAGGCGGATTGGGGCGGGCGGCTCGTCGGCCTGGGCCCGGACTTCGCCGAGCGCGGCGGCGCCAGCGAGGGTGGCCGCGGTCTGCTGCAGAAACCTGCGGCGGTTGGTGCGAGGTGGCATCGTACGCGTCTCCCAGGCCGGGAATGGGTCAGGTATCCAGCGGTAGTCCGCACGCCTCGAGTAGCGCGGTTTGCACGTGCAGATCGTGCTCGTAGCTGTAGTCGGCGGCCTTTTCGCCCCGGATCACGCGGGCCATGTCGGCGGCATCGTCCACGTAACGGGTGTAAGCGGGGAGCGTGAGGTCCTGGTAGCCGCGGCGGTACTTGTCGCGCGCGGTCGACAGGGTGACGCGCACCGCCGGGTCGTCGAGCGGCTGGATCTGAAACGTTCCCTCGGTGCCGCAGACCACCAGGTGCCGCCGCGCGCCGCCGTCAACCTCGGTGGCGGTCGATTTGACCGTCGCCAGCGCGCGGGGGTACGCGAAGACCGCCAGCATATTGTCGCGCAGGCCATCGTCGGCGGCGCCGCTGTGTCGGGCGTAGCCCGCTACCTGCTCGGGCTGGCCCAGGATCTTCACGACCAGGTCGATCAAATGGCAGCCCAGCTCGAACAGGATTCCGCCGGGATAAGCGGTCAGTTCGCGCCGGCTGGCCGGGGCGACGACTTTGCTCATCACGGCGTGGACCTCGAAGGGTTCTCCCAGCCAGCCACGCTCCAAAAACTGACGCAACAGGACAAAGCCCGGGTTGTAGCGATACATGTAGCCCATCTGGACGAGCAGCTTTTGTCGCTCGGCCGCGGCCAGGAGATCGCGGAACTGGGGAAGCGACTCGCCAGCCGGCTTATCGAGGTGAATGTGCTTGCCCGCAGCAACGCAAGCCTGGGCCGTCCGGAGCGAATCGCGGACGCGGGTCTCGACCAGCACCGCCTGCAGGTCGGGCTGGTTGAACAGCTGTTCCTGCGTCAGCCAGGGTAGGCCGCGAAAGGCCGCTTGCGCTTCGGCCGCACTGCGCAGCTCGGCATCCGGCTCGACGATGCCCACCACCTCGTAGTCCGCGGACTGGCGATAGACCGACAGTTTGCTGGCGTGAGCGTGCCCCACGCCGATCTGGCCGATTTTGATGCGGGGAGCCGCGGTTCCCCCGCGCGCCCGGGGCGACAGACCGGTTCCCAGCGTCGCCGTCAGCGCTCCGCTTCCCAGCAGCTTCAAGAGTTCGCGACGCGGGTGGTTCACTTTGATCTCCCGTCAGCGGAGGCTCGCCCGGCAGCTTTCCCAGCCACGGCCGGCGTCCGATTCTGGTGACAGTTTGCGGGCATCCGACGGCAATGTAAACGGAATTCCCCAGGGGGGGCGAACTCGGACCGCCAGTGGCCGCGCGCTCGGGGCGCCGGCATGCGAAGTGCAAGGGGTTCGGGGGATCGGCCCGCGATTGCGCCAGCCGGGTCTTGCTCGGGAGGTCGAGATGTCCGTCTTGCGCTTTGACGAAACCACTTGCGATTGGGTGATCTTTGCGCCGCAGCGGGCCTTGCGCCCGCACGACGGGCTGGGACGCGAGCTCAAGGAAGAGGCCGCACCAAGCGAGCCGGCCAAGCTGTGCCCCTTTTGTCCCGGCAACGAACGGTTCACGCCCCCGGAGATCGCCGCCGTCGGCGGTAGCGGCAACTGGCGCGTGCGCGTATTTGCCAATCGCTTCCCGGCGCTCACGATCGAGGAGAATCCTGTGCGTCAAACGGATGCGCAGGCGTTCCAGTCGATGGGCGGTTGCGGCGCGCACGAAGTGATCGTGGAAACCCCCGAACACCAGAAGTACCTGGCCCAGCAGTCGCTCGAGCAGATCGAAACGTTGCTGCGCGTGCTGCAGGGGCGGAGCCGCGACTTGAGCCGTGATGCGCGGTTCCAGTCGGTCGTGATCTTCAAGAACCACGGGGTCGCGGCCGGCACATCGCTGCCGCATCCGCATTGGCAGTTGATCGCCACTCCGGTGGTACCCCGGCGGCTCCGCCTCAAGCACATTACCGCCATGGAGTACTTTGACCGCACTGGCGAGTGCCTGTATTGCGCGATCACCCGGCAAGAGCTCGCCGCAGGGTCGCGGATCATCGCCGAGAATCCGCACTACGTGGCCTACGTGCCGTTCGCCAGCCGGGTGCCGTTCGAGATTCGGATCGTGCCGCGGCTGCACCAGGCCTCGTTTCAATCGGTGCCGGGCGAGCGGTTGCCGACGTTGGCCCAGATCCTGCGGCAAGTTCTCGCGCAGCTCTATTCGGGCCTGGAGAATCCCGCCTTCAACCTGACGATCGACGACGCCCCCCGCGGCGACGACGACAAGGAGTATTTTCTCTGGCACATGTCAATCATCCCGCGCCTGACGACTCCGGCCGGCTTCGAGTTGGGAAGCGGTATGTCGATCAATACGGTGCTGTCGGAGGACGCGGCCGTGTTTCTCAGGCGCGCCAGCGTCGCGGTCGGCGCGTGAACTTTGTGCGCAAGCCGGCCGCGCCGGCTTAGACCGTGCTGGCCGCGCTTTCCAGCGCCGTCACGATATCGGCCAGCGGGCAGGGCTTGGCCAACTGATGCCGTTCGGGAACCCCCAATTCGCGAAACGGCTGCCGGAGCCCCAACCCCAGCGAGGCGCTGCATATCACGGCCGGCAGCTCGGGGCGGTTGTGCCGCAAGCGGCGCAATGTCTCCAGCCCATTGATGCCGGGCAAATCGACGTCCAACAGCGCGACGTCGAACTGGGCGCCGTCGCCGGCGACCTCCAGCGCCTCTTCGCCCGACGCCGCTTCGACGATCTGAAATCCGCGCCGGCGGAGACGGCCGGCAATGGTTTGCCGGGTCAGGGAATCATCTTCCACGTAGAGAATGGCCATCGCTCGGTTCCTGTCTGAGTTCGACGCGGCCATGGTGTGCAGTTCGCGTGCCAAGGGTGACCGAGCGAATATCTGGGGAAAGCGCGGCCGAAAACCGCCCTGCGCGCGACGATCAGGCGCGCGGGGTGGGCTCCTTCGGCACACTGAAGTGAAACCGCGCTCCCTCGCCAGGGACCGATTCGACCCACACATGCCCTCCGTGTCGCGAAATGATCGTCCTGACAAAGTGTAGCCCCAAACCGCGGCCGCGGTGGGGAGCTGGCGCGCCCCCGCGAAAGAAGGGCTCGAAGATTCGCTCGCGCAGCTCCGGGGGGATCCCCGGCCCGTTGTCGGCGACGCTGAAGACGTGCTCCTCCGGCCGGGAGGTGTAGGCCACGGCGATCCGGATCGGCGACTTGTCGCTGTAGTGGACGGCATTCGAGACCAGGTTCGCGAAGACTTCGCGCAACCCAATGGGATCGCCCCACACGCGCAGCGGATCGGAGATGCCCGAGAACTCCACCGACCGCTCGCCGGCATGCTGCTCGGCCCGGGCGGCCACCTCGTGCATCAGATGCGGGACGTCGACCCAGGTCGGCTCGCCCGCCTTGTCGGGTTGCGCCAGAATGCTCTCGACGATCTGATGCGTGTTGAGGCAGCGCCGATGCGCACTCTGGAGTGCCTCGCGGGCTTCGGGGGGAAGTTCGTCTGCGTAGTCCTCGGCGATCGTTTCGCAGACAGCCGAGATCGCCTGCAGGGCGCCGCGAATCTCGTGGCCGGCCAGCTTGGCGTATTGCTGGGCTTTCAGCTCGGCCTGGAAGTACATCCCCACCGCGTGCTCGAGCTCTTCGTTGTGCTGGCGAATCTTCTCGGTATGCGCGGCGAAATACGTCTGCAGCGCCAGATCGATATCGAGAAAGATGACTTTGATGAGCGCCAGCAGCTCGGGCGGCATCTGGCCACCCCCCTGTTCGGCGAAGAAGGGAAACGTGAGCTGCACGTACTGGTTGTAAGCGCCGAGATACCAGTTGGGCTCGAGGCCCACGGCGTTGTGGATCTCGCCGATCCGCAGCCGCTTCTCGAAGTACTCGTGGCCGTAATCCCCCGAGACCAGCTCGTGGAAATAGGCCATCTGCGCTTCCTTCAAGCGCGCCAGCAGTCCCGGTTCGTCGAGCAACTCGGCCGTTTCGGGGTAGGCGAGCAGGTGGCGGTAGAAGCCTTCGGCCAGCCGCTCGGCGAACTGGCTGAACTGCCCGCGGAGCCGGGCGATCGCCTGCTCGTCCGCGGCGGTGATTCCGAGGAAGTCCTTCCGCCGTTGGCGTGCTTCTTGGTCGAGGCCGTACTTCTGCAGAAGTTCGGTATGCATTGCCCTTCCTCAAACTATCTCGAGGCCGCCTGAGGGAGCCGGCCACACGAGAGAATTGCCCGCACTAGTCGGCACCCGAGGGCAGTATTCCGCCCCCGCGCGCCTGTGTCAATTTCGCGCACTGTGCGGTGTGTCAGTACGCGCGCTGTGCGCGACTGCGCAATGCGCATCGCGAAAAAAAGCACGAATACCCCCTAGTTGTTCGATCCATACCCTCTGGCACGCGAACTGCTTCAGAATCTCTAACGGAAACGGTGAACGAGGCAAGTCAAGAAGTTCGGATCGTGGGTTGATTTGACACCGATCGAAACCGTCCGAGCAGAAAAGGAGTCGTGCCATGAACCAGGCCATTGCTACCCGCGAACCGCGTCGTCGTCGCCGCTGGATGGCTCCGGCCCCCATCGCGGCCTTGCAGGAGGAGTTCGGCGAGCTGGCCTCGACGCTGCTGGCCGATGTCGGCGAAATGTGGCCGCTCAGCCGGGTCGTGCCGACGCTCGATCTGGCGGAGACCGACAACGCCGTGGAAGTCCGGATGGATCTCCCTGGCATCAAGGCCGAGGAAATCGACATCCATCTGACGGAGAACACGCTCACCGTCAGCGGCGAGCGCAAGGAAGAGAAGGAGGAGAAGGGCAAGACGTACCACCGGGTCGAGCGCCGTCAGGGAAGCTTCTCGCGCACCGTGACGCTCCCCTGCTGCGTGGACGACACCAAAGTCGACGCGCACTACAAGGACGGCGTGCTGACCATCAAGATGCCCAAGAGCGAGGAAGCCCGGTCGCGGAAGGTCAAGGTTCATACTTGATCTCAGCGCCGGCCGACGCCGGTGCTCCGCGAGCGAGCGACTTGAGAAACGGTGTTTCCAGGAGGCGTACAGCATGAAGTTGAGGACCAGCGGGGAAGGAGGGCGGAGAAGCATCTGCTCTCCTTCCCTGGCTTCTGGGGATGGAGCGGCCGAGGCCCTGGCGGGGGCCGTCCGCCGGCAACTCGCCGAATCACAGTACGGCGAGGTCCGGAGCGTGGACTGCCAGCATCAGGGAGGAGCGCTCATCCTGCGGGGGCGCGTATCCAGTTACTTTCAAAAACAAATGGCGCTGGTCGCCGCCCTCCAGGCGGCGCCCGACGCCCGCGTGTGCGACGAGGTCGAAGTGCAGCGCGAACCCTAGCAGCGGGACAACGGGCAGGTGCACTCGCTCCGGTTTCCCGAGGGAGGAATCTGCCATGAACATCAAGCAATATCTCGATGAGCAACGCGTCGACTACAAGGTCTATCCGCACCGCGAGGAGACCGATGCCTCGCGGACCGCGGCGGCGCTGCACGTGCCGGGCCGGAACCTGGCGAAGACGGTCCTGCTGCGGGCCGATCGAGGGTTTCGCTACATCGTGGCGGTGCTCCCTGCGACCGCGCGGCTCGACTTGAACCGCGTCCGCGAAGCGTTCGGCGGCGCGGAGATCCGGTTGGCGACCGAGTTGGAGGTGACCGAACGCAGCCCTCGTTGCGAAGCGGGGACGTTGACGCCGTTCGGCTCGCAAATCCAGGCCGAGACGATCGCCGACGCCTCGCTGGCCGAGCACGCCGACCTGTTCTTCATCGGCGACTGCCATCGCGAGTGCATTCGCCTGAATTTTCGGGATTTCTGCCGGCTCGAACACCCGCTGGTGCTGCCAATCGCCCAGGTGGGTGCGAGCCCGCCGGCCGGGCCGCGAGCTTCGGCGGGCTGCTCTTGGAACTGAACGACCAACGCCCATTCAGAGTCGCGCGGACTTCGTTTTCGCGCCAGGAGGCGCCCATGTCTGTCGGCGCCATTTGCGTGCGGGCGGTCGATACCGCCTCGGCCAACGAAACCGTCCTGCAAGCCGCCCGGCGGATGCACGATCGCAAGGTCGGGACGCTGGTGGTACTCGACAACTCGGGCGAGCCGATCGGGTTGGTGACCGATCGGGACTTGGCGGTCCGCGTGCTCGCGGCCACGCTCGACCCGACCCAAACCATGGTTGCGGACATCATGACCCCGCATCCCGAAACGATCCACGAGCACGCTCCGATCGAAGAAGCGCTCCGCGTCATGCGTGCCGGCAAGTTCCGCCGCGTGCCGGTCGTGGACGCCCGGCAGAAGCTGGTCGGGCTGTTGAGCCTCGACGACGTGCTGGCGCTCTTGGCCGAGGAGTTTCGTGAAATCGGGAGCCTGGTGGCCGACGAGTCGCCACGCAGCCTGGCGGGTCGCTAACGCCTCTTGCCAGACCCGCGTGACGGACCCGCGCACCGGGCGTTAACGCACACGGCGAGCGTTCCCGCTCGGCAGCTCCTGCCGGGTACGTGCAACCGTACCAGGGCCGTGGCATCCGTTAGCTGTTCCACATGCGGACGTGGAGCGTGGAATCTGGGGATTTCGCGAGGGGAGGCCAGGCGAGCACTCGTGCGGCACCGCACTTGCACTGTTGATTTGGCAGAAGCCTCGAGTATGGGAGAGACAGAATCTGTCCTGCGGGGTCTCGAGTCGTAGGAGGGCCGACACCATGAACGCCAAAAGAATCGTTTTCCCGACCGATTTTTCGACCTGCAGCGATGCGGCCCTGGAGCATGCCGCCGCCATGGCGCGCAACTGCGACGGAACTTTGCTGATCGTGCACGTGGAGGAACCCCCGATCGCTTACGGAGGGGGCGAGATGTACTACGGGCTGCCCGAGCCCGACCACGAGGCGGTAGAGAAAATGCTCGCGCGCGTGGTTCCGAAGACGCCGGTCAAATACGAACATCATCTGTTGATGGGGAGCCCGGCCGACGAGGTCGTCCGCTTTGCCGAGGATCAGCAAGCCGACCTGATTGTGATGGGGACGCATGGGCGGACGGGGATGCGGCGCGTCCTGATGGGAAGCGTCGCCGAAACGGTGGTCCGCAAGGCGCTCTGCCCGGTGATCACGATGAAGCAGCCCGAGCCGCAAGCGGCCGCCGCCAAATGAGCGCGCCTCAAGCGCGGCGCCAGGGTGGTCGATGAGTTCAGCATCCGCACGAGAACCTTAACCACGACGGGAGTCAGTCCATGCCAGGAACACGAAGTTTGGCCGGGGTGTCGCGGTGGCTGGGGGCCGGCGCAGGCCTGGCCGTGGCAGCCGCCGCGCTGCT
>JAEUIK010000714.1 GCA_016793185.1 Planctomycetaceae bacterium
GAATAACACGCGCTTGTCGCTCAACGTCCCGTCCGCCCCGATGGCGAAAGCCAACAATTGGTGGTTACCATCCGCGGCGGGTGAATTGTCGGCGACATAGAGCGTGCGTCCATCCGGTGAGGGAGCGAGGCCGTTGGGCATGTTCACGTCGCGCGTCGCCAGCCGCACCTCCTGACCCGGCACGACGACGAAGACACCGGCGAAATCGAGCTCGACCGGCTCGCTGCCCACGTAGCGCGGGTCGGAGAAATAGACGCGTCCCGCCGGATCGACAGTCACATCGTTGGGACTGTTGAAGCGCTTGCCCTGATAACGATCAGCCAGGACGGTCACGGTTCCGTCATCCGCAGTGATCGAAACGCGGCGCGCGCCGCCGTTAGCCCCTTCGCAGGCGATCAGGCGTTCCTGTCGATCGAAGACCAGTCCATTGGCCTTGCCGCTGGGCTCGCGAAAAACCGCTACGTCGCTGAGCTGCGGGTCGAAGCGGAGGATCCGGTCGCCGATATCGGAAAAAAAGATGGCGCCGTGCTTCGACGCGGCCGGTCCTTCGGTGAATTCCCCCTGGTCCCAGAGGAGCTCGAGCTTCGCCCCGGCCGGCACGATCTGCGCTTGGGCCGTCGGGCGGAACTCGGCAGCGCGCGCAGCCGTGTTCCCGACCATCAGCGCCAGTACGGCAAGCTGCAGGCAGCGAAACGTCACCGCGCTCATACGACGGCCGTCTGGCCCGGTACGGCGATGGTCGGCACCGGCGGCGTCGCTTCCCAAGTGTACTCGGCCGGCGCGAGCGAGATCTTTGAGTTCAGGGCGTCTTCCCACTTGAGCATCTTGCCCGAGTAAACGGCCATGCGACCCAGGATGGCGGTCATCGAGCTCAGGGCGCCGTTCTCTCCTTCGTTGAGCGGATTGCCGGCCCGGATGCTGGCGAACAAGTCGTCATGCTCGACCTGGTAAGGGTTGGCGCGCTTGCCGCGATACTTCCAGGTTTCGCCGCCGGTCGGTTTGATGAGGCTTCCCGAGATATCGGCCGTACCCTTAGTGCCCTGGGCGTGCTCGCTGACGCTATCCCAGCAATTGGGGATATGGCGGCAGTAGCTGAACATCCGCGTGCCGTCGGCATACTCGTACTCGCACGCGAAATGATCGTAGATCTCGCCGAACTCGGATCCGGTGCGCACCTGCCGCCCCCCCAAGCCCTGGCAGCGGACCGGGTAGGCTCCCTTGAGCCAGTTGCTGACGTCAAGGTTGTGGATGTGCTGTTCGACGATATGGTCGCCGCAGAGCCAGTTGAAGTAGTACCAGTTGCGAACCTGGTACTGCATTTCGCTTTGGTCGGGCGTACGTGGGTGCACCCACACGCCGGCCCCGTTCCAGTAGACGCGCGTGTTGACGATGTCGCCGATGGCGCCGTCCTGCAAGCGCTTGATCGTCTCGAGGTATTCGGCCTGATGGTGCCGCTGGAGGCCGACGCCCAGCCCGAGCCCCTTTTGCTTGGCCTTCTGGGCCGATTCGAGCACCGAGCGGACGCCCGGCGCATCGACCGCCACGGGCTTTTCCATGAAGACGTGCTTGCCCGCCTCGACGGCCGCGGCCAGGTGGATGGGGCGGAAGCCGGGGGGCGTGGCGAGGATCACCAGATCGACGCCGGCGTCGATCACGTTCTTGTAGCAGTCGAGACCCACAAAGCGGCGTTCGACCGGCACATCGAGGCGGTCCTTGATCTCCGCGTCTTTCTCCAGCTCGTGCATGCATCGGTCGACGCGATCCTGGAACGCATCGCCAACCGCCACCAGCTTGACCGGGCCCGTCGTATGCAGCGCCTGGGCAGCGGCCCCCGTGCCGCGGCCACCGCAACCGATCAATCCGACTTTGATCGTATCGTCAGCCCCCGCGTGGACCCCGCGCGCCAGCGACAGGCTGCCCAGCGCCGCGCCTCCGGCCGCCAGCAGGCTCGAGGTCTTCAAAAACTCGCGACGCGAGGAGGCGGGCTGAGTCATGGCAAGTTGCTCCGTGTGCCTGATTGTCTGTGCTGTCTTTAAACGGGCTAATCCCCGATCGTTGTGCTGGCTGATCGACGCGCGATCTCGCCGGGCGCCCCAGGCTTCGGCCGGTCAATTCACCGGCCCGTCTTCGGTTACGCCCGCGCTGTTATTGTGCGCTGTCGGGGGACCCAATTGCAATCGAACCTGGCTATTCCTTCTCCGTACCCTTGGCGAAGTAATGCGCCTGCTGTTCGGCCGTAGGGACTTCCAGCGGCCGGACGACGCGAAAACCCACGAACAACGCATCCGTGAAGTACCAGATGCTCTGCGGGAGCTGCGGATCTTGCACCTTCCAGGATTTGTCCGAGCCGCGCCGCGCGGCCGAGCGCAGCCGATCCACCTCGTCGTCCCACGAACCGCCGCGGGCGACCTGCGGATAGGGCTTCTTCGGCGGCGTGAACGGGTTGACCGCCGGACTGCTCGCGGCCGACTTCTCGTAGAACTTGGGATCGTATTCGTCGAGGCACCACTCGCTGACGTTGCCATGCATGTCGTGGAGCCCCCAGGGATTGGGCTTCTTGCCGCCGACCGGATGGTAGGCATCGTCGCTGTTGTCGAAGTACCAGGCGTACTCGTCCGCAGCGGCTGGATCATCGCCGAACGAATAGGCGGTCTTCGTCCCGGCTCGGCAGGCATACTCCCACTCGGCTTCGGTCGGCAGCCGGTAGTAGCGACCGGTCTTGGCGCTCAGCCACTCGCAAAAGGTTTTCGCGGCGAGCTGCGTCATGCAGATCGCCGGGTAACCTTCCTTGCCCATGCTGAAGGTCATATCCGTATAGGGCTTCGTGGGACGCGTCACCTCGTCGGCCAGCAGGTCGCGCGGGGTAGGCTGTTCCTTGGTGATTTGCCGGCGCTGGATGTCGAGGCTGAACATCCAGATCTCGTACTGGTCCCAGGTGATTTCGTACTTCCCCATCCAAAAGGGGTCGACCTGGACCTCGTGCTGCGGCCCCTCGTCCTCGCTCCGTCCTGGTTCCGCGGCCGGACTTCCCATCGTGAACGTCCCGCCCGGGATCGGCACCATCTCGATCTTCTGTACCGTGCCCGGAATGAGCTGCGTGTAGGGCTTCATGTCGGCCGCCGTCGTCGCGTCGCCGCCGTCAGCGGCATCAACAGCCGGTTCGGCCGCATGGGCTGCGAGTGGAATTGTCAGCAGCACGGCGAGCGCCATCCGGCGCGTGCTTTCGGACAACAGTCGGGGCGAGCATAATGGCTTACGGGGCATAACGCCTAACTTCCTCGAAACGAGTCAACGGGGATCGCGAAACGATGATGGCCTGGGCGGGATCGTGGCTGGCGGTCGCCCTGCTGGGGCTCGCCGAGCCCGAGCGACTGGAGCGCTACGACTTCACCGAGAAGCACATGGGCGTTCCCGTGAAGATCGTATTGTATGCCCCCGACGAAGCGGCCGCAAATGCCGCAGCGCAGGCTGCTTATGCTCGGTTCGCACAACTCGATAAGGTGCTAAGCGATTACGACCCCGAGAGCGAGCTGATGCGTCTCTGCCGCCGGGCCGGAACGCCCGAGCCGACCCCCGTCAGCGGCGATCTCTGGAAGGTCCTCAGGCGCTCGCAGGAACTGGCGCGGGCGACCGACGGCGCGTTCGACGTGACCGTCGGGCCGCTGGTTCGTCTCTGGCGCCGTTCGCGCCGCGAAAAGGAGCTCCCCAGTCCCAAGCTGCTGGCCGAGGCGCTGGCGGCAACCGGATTCGAGTCGCTCGTGCTCCACGAGGACGCGCGCGCCGTCGCGCTGCTCAAGCCCGGCATGCGGCTCGACCTGGGGGGCATCGGGATGGGTTACGCCGTGGACGAGGCCATGCAAGTCCTCGAGCACCATGGCATCCGGCGCGCCCTGATCGATGCCAGCGGAGACATCCTGGCAAGCGCCCCCCCTCCT
>JAEUIK010000741.1 GCA_016793185.1 Planctomycetaceae bacterium
AACCGGCAGGCCCCCCGCTTCCAACATTCGCATCATCATCGAGGTGCCCGAGCGGGGCAGCCCGCTGACAATGGTCACGTAACTCGGCGTCATGGTGGTTCCTATCCAGGTAAGACCGGTGGGGGATACGTGGCATAGCGGTCCCGCCTGGGTTCAGCGATTCTGGGCAGGAAATGCGCGGCACGTCAAGCGCGCGAAACGAAAAGGTCAGGCGTGCGGATGTGACGATCCACACAATCGATAGAATCTTCCTATCCACTTACAGGGTAAACGATTCACGCGACGCAAGTTTGACTTTCCAGATCTGCCTGATTATAAGTGGCACAGCGCAGCACGCGCTGTTTTTATGCACGCCGACCGCATGCGGGGGAATCGCCTAGGCGGGCGCCTGTAATCGTATGGAGCGCCTGATGCTTCGCGCGAAGCAATTGCCAGGGCCGTTTGATGCGCTGACCCAGCTGGAAGTCATCGCGACCTCTCTACCAGGGTTTAGCGATGCCTCACTTCCGGCAGCGGCGGCGCGATCGGGCGCGGTCGGGCTTCTCAACCTCACCCACCATCTCGATCCCCACTCGGCTGCTCGGACTGCACGCGAGCTTGCCCAGTCAGGCTCGCCCCGCGTCGGACTGATCCTCCGGGCTCGGCTAGGCGAAGTCGAACAGGCCGCGCTGGCTGCCATCGACGCGGCCGAGCTCGTGCTGCTGGTGGCCGACCCCGAGGTCGATCTCGCTGCGGCGGTGACCGACGTGCGGCGGCACGCGAAACGGGTTGGCGTCGTCGTTACCTCGCGCGATCAGGCTCGACTGGCCGTCTCCGCGGGCTGCGACCTGTTGGTCGCCAAGGGACACGAGTCGGGCGGTTTTGTCGGCGAGGAAACGAGCTTTGTCCTTGGCCAGGGACTGGCGGGGGCCTTCGAGCTTCCCCTCTATGTCTGGGGGGGAATCAGTTGGAACACGGCCGCGGCCTGTGTCGCCGTCGGATGTGCCGGAGTCGTCGTCGACTGGCAGCTGGCACTGTTGCGCGAGTCGCCGCTAACCGATGAAGTACGCCGGCGCATCGCGCAGATGGATGGGAGTGAGATCGCCACTCAACCCTGTGATCAGGGCCAGTTCCTCCGCTTTTACCATCAGCCGGGATTGACCGCTCGCGATCGACTGGCACAGCTCGGGACGCAATCGCGGACCGCGGCCATCGACTGGCAGCAGCACGTCGCGCGGCTCACCCAGGAGCTTCATCCGCGCGATCGCCTGTTGTTGGCCGGGCAAGATGCAGCGTTTGCCGCCGATTGGGCGCGGCACGCGGCCAGCGTTGGGCGCGCCTTGCGGCGGCTCGAAGCGCGCGTAGTGCAACAAGTCCAGGCGGCGGCCAAGGCACAGATCCTGGCGCCCGGCAGTCCGCTGGCTGCCTCGCACGGAACTCACTTCCCCGTCGTGCAGGGCCCGATGACGCGGGTGAGCGACGTGGCGGGGTTTTGCCACGATGTTGCGCGCGACGGTGGGTTGCCGTTCCTCGCGCTCGCCCTCATGAACGAGACGCAGGTCCGCAGCCTCCTGGCCGAGACGAAGGCCAAGCTGGGAAGTCTGCCGTGGGGCGTCGGCGTGCTGGGATTCGTTCCCCAAGAGATCCGGGCCCAGCAATGGCCGGCGATCCGCGAGTTTCGCCCTCCCTTTGCCGTGATCGCCGGCGGCCGGCCGGATCAGGCCGCCTCGCTCGAAGCCGAGGGAATCGCCACCTACCTGCATGTTCCCTCACCGGGCATGCTCGACATGTTTCTCCGCGAGGGGGCTCGACGCTTCGTCTTCGAAGGGCGCGAGTGCGGCGGCCACGTCGGCCCGCGCACCAGCTTCGTCCTCTGGGAGACCATGATCCGCGTTCTGCTGGCTGCGGAGCTCAGCGACGCCGAGGCAGCCCAGGTACATGTCCTGTTTGCCGGCGGCATCCACGATCGTCTCGGTGCCGCGATGGTCGCCGTCCTGGCACAACCGCTCGTCGACCGCGGCATGAAGGTTGGCGTCCTCTTGGGGACCGCCTATCTCTTCACGCGCGAAATCGTCGCCTCGGGAGCCCTGGTCGAGGGCTTTCAGTCCGTCGCCGTCTCGACGAAGAAAACCGTCGTCGTCGAATCGGGTCCTGGCCATGCGATCCGCTGCGCCGAAACCGAGTTTGTCGATCTCTTCGAGCGCGAGAAACGCCGCTTGGAAACGTCGCGCATCTCGCCCGAGGAACAGCGGATTGAGCTCGAGCAACTCAATCTCGGCCGGTTGCGGATCGCGGCCAAGGGCGTCACCCGTAGCGCGGGCGATCCCGGCCTGACCGCTCTCGATGCCGTGCGCCAGCGCGCGGCCGGGATGTATATGATCGGCCAGGTCGCCTCGCTGCGCGATCGAGTCTGCACCATCCGCGAACTCCACGAGGAGGTCTGCCAAGGGGGGGCGAACCTGTTGTCCCGCGCCACGGCCACCGAGGTGCTGCCCCCCAGCCGCGCGATT
>JAEUIK010000744.1 GCA_016793185.1 Planctomycetaceae bacterium
AATCGCGCGCGCTGCGTGATGGAAATTCGCGCCGGCACCGGCGGCGAGGAAGCCGCGCTCTTTGCTCGCGACCTCTACGAGATGTACAAGCACTACGCCGACGCCAAGGGCTGGAAAGTCGAAGTGCTGGAGCTCAGTCCCTCGGAATTGGGGGGCTTCAAGGAAATCATCCTCGGCATCGAAGGGGATGGCGCCTTTGCGGAATTGCAGTACGAGAGCGGCGGCCATCGCGTGCAGCGCGTCCCCGAGACCGAAACCAAGGGACGCGTCCATACCTCGGCGGCAACCGTCGCGGTGATGCCCGAGCCAGAGGATGTCGAAGTCGAGATCAAGCCCGACGACTATCGCAAGGATCTGTTCTGCGCAAGCGGTCCGGGCGGGCAGCACGTGAACAAGACCGCGTCGGCCGTGCGGCTCACGCACCACGAGACGGGCCTCGTCGTCAGCTGCCAGGACGAGAAAAGCCAGCACAAGAATTTTGCCCGGGCGCTGCGCGTGCTCAAGACCCGGCTCTACGAGCTCAAACGGTCCGAGGAGCACGCCAAGCGCGCGGCCGAGCGGAAGAGCCTGATCGGTTCCGGGGACCGCAGCCAGAAGATCCGCACCTACAACTTCCCCGAGAACCGGCTGACCGACCACCGCATCCACCTCTCGCTCTACAAGCTCGAGAGCATCCTGGCGGGCGACCTGCAACCGGTCGTCGATGCCCTCCGCGATTACGATCGCCAGCAACTGCGCTCGTCGCTGGGCGTGGGCGAGTAAAACGATCCTCCGGTCACCGAGGCCCCCTGGCCCTAACGGAGTCCGCGCATGGCTGATGCCGAACCCTGGACGATCGGCCGGTTGCTGACCTGGACGACCAAATACCTCGGCGAGCGCGGCGCCGAGAGCCCCCGGCTCGACGCCGAGCTCTTGTTGGCCCAAGCGGTTGGCTGCCCACGTATCGGACTCTACACGGCGTTCGACACCGAGCCGGCCGAACCGGTTCGCACGGCCTTTCGCGAGCTGGTCAAGCGCCGCGCCGAGGGGATGCCGGTCGCTTATCTACTCGGGCGTCGCGAGTTCTATTCGCTCGAGTTTCGGGTCACTCCTGACGTGTTGATCCCGCGCCCCGAAACCGAGTTTCTCGTGATCGCGGCGCTGGACGCGCTCAAGCGAAATGCGGGCGAAACGCGACTCGCCGACGTCGGCACGGGGAGCGGCTGCATCGCCGTCGCGATTGCCCGGCACGCGCCGCACACGGCCATCACTGCCGTCGATGTCAGCCCGGCGGCGCTGGAGGTCGCCCGCGGCAATGCCGAGCGTCACAAAGTCGCCGACCGCATTGAGTTCCTGGAAAGCGACTTGCTGAGTGGGGTCGCGGGCGACCGGAAGTTCCACGTGATCGCCAGCAATCCCCCGTACGTGTCGACCGCGGAGATGGGCACCCTCGCTGCCGCTGCGGCCCGGTACGAACCGCGCACGGCCCTGGAAGCAGGCCCGCAGGGGACCGAGGTCATTGCCCGGCTGATTCCGGAAGCTGCCCGGCGGCTGGTTCCTGCCGGCGAGCTCTGGCTCGAAATGAGCCCGTTGCGCTTGGCGGACGTGCTGGCACTGATCGAGGCGGATGGCCGGTTCGAGTTGCTGCCGGTGGTCAAGGACCTGGCGGGGCTGGCTCGGGTGGTCGGTTGCCGGTTGAAGAACTAGACTAGTGCTCTGTCACAGCCAAGATTTCGGGTCCAGGGGGTGAGGCAGAGCACTAAGTATCTTGTTCGCCGCCGAACCACCTGAGTGTTCGGCGGTCGTGCTTCGTCAACCCTAATTCTTAGAGTTGACGCAGCACGAGGCCGGTCCCGCAGCTCGAGTTCCACGGGCTTGGCCCGTGTCTGGTTTGTTCCGCGCGAGGTCATGGATGGACCGCTTGCTGATCGAGGGAGGTCGCCCGCTCTTCGGCCGGGTCGCGGTTTCGGGGGCGAAGAACGCCGCGCTGCCGATCATGGCGGCCACGCTTCTCGTCGATGGTCCCGTCCGGCTCGAGCGCGTTCCTCAACTGGGGGACGTGGCGACGATGGAAGCGCTGCTCGCGCAGTTGGGCGTCACGCTCCACCGCCCGACCGACGACTCGCTCGAACTCCTGAATACCGACACTTCGCGGCGCCGCGCTGCGTATCGGCTGGTGCGGCGGATGCGCGCCAGCGTCTGCGTCCTTGGGCCGCTCGTCGCGCGCCGGGGGAGAGGAGTGGTGCCGCTCCCCGGTGGCTGCCGGCTCGGCGACCGCCCAATCGACCTGCACCTGCGCGGATTGGTCGCGCTGGGGGCGGAGATTCGGATCGACCGCGGGCTGATTGTGGCCACGGCGCGCCGCTTGCGCGGAGCGCGGATCCATCTCGAGGGGCCGCGCGGGCCCACGGTGACAGGCACGGCCAACCTGCTGTGTGCCGCGTCGCTGGCGCGCGGCGTCACGCTGCTGTCGGGGGCGGCGAGCGAGCCGGAGATCGTCGACCTGGGAAGGTTTCTGAATGCCTGCGGCGCGAGGATCGCGGGCCTCGGCACCCGCGAGATCGAGATCCAGGGCGTCTCCCAACTCGGCGGCGCCTGCTGGCAGTTGATTCCCGACCGCATCGAGGCGGCGACGCTGCTGCTGGCGGGCTTGATCACGCGCGGGGTCGTGACGGTCGACCGCTGCGTGCCGAGCGATCTGGCGGCCGTGCTCGAGGCCCTGGCCACGCTCGGCGCCGGAGTGCGCACGGGTCCCGACTTCGTGACCGTCGATGGACGTTTCGCGCAGCGCCCGGGCAGCTTTGCGGCCGCGCCGCATCCGGGGCTGCCGACCGATGTCCAGCCGCAGTTGGCGGCCTGCCTCGCGGCGATTCCCGGGCGCAGCGCGATTCAAGATACCGTCTTTCCCGAGCGCTTTGGTCACGTCGCCGAGTTGAACCGGTTCGGAGCGCAGCTCTGCCGTCGGGGGGACACGACGCTGATCGAGGGGACTCACGCTCTGGAGGCGGCACCGGTTGTGGCTCCCGACCTGCGTGCCGGCGCCTCCCTCGTTCTGGCGGGACTCGCCGCGCGCGGAGCGACTGTCGTGCATAAGGTCCTGCACGTCGACCGCGGCTACGAGCGGTTCGCGGAGAAACTGGCAGCGCTGGGGGCCAGCGTCGAGCGACGGGGACAGATGGCGACTGCGTGGTCGCCGAGTCCACGTCTGCCGGGTTGAGCCTGCCATGTGCAGGATCACAGAGGTGCGTCGTCGACGATTTGGCAGCGTCGCGATCAGCGTTTAGACTTGGCGCCTGGGCCAGCGATTTCCATCCATCCAGGAGGCCGGGTTCGATGCAACGCCGCGATTTTCTCAAGACGACCGGAATCGGCGTGGCCGGCCTCGCGTCGGGCCAACTCGCTGGCGGGGGCCTCTCGGCGGTGTTCGCCGCGGAGGGGAAGAGCCCGACGGAACTGACCGTGCGCCGCGCGGCGCCCGATCGCTTCGAGCTGGATTTTCGTCCCGCCGCGCCGCGCCCTTTGCGGATCCTGCAGATCACGGATACGCATTTCGGCAATCCGGAAGGGGAGTATCCGCGCCGCGACGAGCGGAGCTTCGAGTTGATCCGCCAGCTCGTGGCGCAAGAGAAGGTCGACCTGGTCGCGCATACCGGCGACTTCGTCAACAACGATCGTGGCCCGAAGGTGCTGTGGAACGCCGTCGACTTCATGGACAGCCTGGGGGTTCCCTGGACGCACGCCTTGGGAAACCACGATATCGGCGCTGTGCCGGTCGACGAGTTCCGCGCCAAGTCGCGCTCAGGCCTCTTTGGCGAGTTCGAGCAGGATGGCAAGAAGCATTACGCCTTCCGTTTCGACGTGGTGAGCGGCGGCCAGCCCGCCTATGGCATCTACGTTTTCGACTCGGGATTCAAGAACCCCCTCAAGTTCGTCAGCGCCCCGCAGCTCGAGTGGTTCGCGCGGCAGATGCAGGACGATGAGCAGCGCCAGCTCACGATCCCGGCAATCGCGTTGATCCACATCCCGGTCGTCGAGTTCGAAAAGCTGCGCGCGGCCGGAGAGTTCAACGGGATCTACGGCGAAACGGTCTGCTGCGAAACCGACTCGGGCAAGACCTTTGCCGAGTTCGAGAAGTCGCGCCGCGTGCAGGCGATCTTCAGCGGCCACGACCACGAGAACGATTACCGCGGCGCCTGGAACGGCATCGAGCTGGTCTACGGCCGCGTCAGCGGCTACTCGGGCTACGGCGACCTCGACCGCGGCGGCCGGCTGATCGAGATCGACGTCGAGCAAGGGACCTACCGCCACCGGCTGGTGTTTCCGGCGGGGTAGTCGTAGCTGGTCGGCGCTGTGCGTTGATCCAGCCCAAGGGGCCGGACGCGCAACAAGAAGGGCGACCGACAGTAGGTGTCAGTCGCCCGTTCTCTTATTGTTTTCGAGGCGGGTGGTGAAGTTGGTGGGATTGACTTCTTAGATCCCTGTCTTGTCCAGCATCGTTAAACTCCTGGTACCAATTTGCTCGCAGGATTGAGCAACCCTATCAGGCTATTCTACGGTCCACAAGCCACAAATGTTTTAGCTATTTAGGTTTACAGCGCTCATCTTTTCCGTGCTACCCATCTTTCCAGCGGTCGGCCAATTCCTGGAACTTGATGTAAAGCGTTTTACTGCCACGCTTTGCACGCTGGTTGTCGACGAACGGGTGGAGGTAGGTCCAGAACTGGCAAATGGCTGAGCAGAGCAGATCCCGGGCCGTCGGCTCGTCGAGCACTCCTCGTTCAACGCCAACAGCAAGATCCTCGCAGTAATCAAGGAGAATTACTGCGTCATCGTACAAGGTATGGGCCGGCGGTGCACTCGCTCCTTCCTTCGCCTCCGGCTTGCTGTCGCCGATTTTCTTTGAGAGTAGCCCACCAATCTCTTTGATTTTCTGCTCATCGTTGAGTTTGCTCGGGACCGATGACGACAGCGCTTCGTACTCCGCTCCCAGGGCCCAGCGGGCACTCTGAACTCGCGAGTCGCCAAACCCGCGCGAGAAATCAATCGTCGCGGAGACAACCGCGTTGTGGTGCGAGGTCATGATTGCCTGCCGGGCATAGAATGCCGAATAGAAAGCGATCAAGACTCCGAGCGAGCCGAGCAATGGAGTGAGTGCGTCTGGGCGAAAGTATCCGACGCCGACGATTCCCATGACTCCCACAAATGCCGCCAGGTGCAGGATTGGCGGCAACTTAATTTGCAGGACGAGTCGATCACCGTCGATCTTCGGTTTCCTGGTATCCATTGCAAGTGTTCCCATGAGAACGGGGTGGCGAAATACTCTCACGCTTTGCCGGACGATGTGAGAACCGACTTTAGAGCAATCAATCGCACGGCACCTCGGCGGACTTACCGTATGATTAGGGGGGGGTACGAATCGTTCTCGAATCGGCTGAAACCGCGGCGGCCGGCTGATCGAGATCGACGTCGAGCAAGGGACCTACCGCCACCGGCTGGTATTTCCGGCGGGGTAACTCTCTCTCGAGGCGCGCGTGGCCTTCTTCATCCCATTCCCCGATAAACCGGCTGCATCAGCGGGTTCTTTTTCGACGTGAACGCCTCGTCCTCCGGAGCTTCGGCCAGGGCGGCGTACATCATCTGAAACTTCGCGTCGACGTCGTCGGCATAGTGGACCAACAGCGCCTCAGGGGTCATCGGCGGTTTCGGTGCGCCCCATTCGGCCAGGCGCTGGTGCGAAACGATGATGTGCTCGAGCCGCAGGAGGCGGTCCCCGGTCAGTCCCGCCGCGGGAGCCGCTTCGCGGACCATGTCGCGCCCCTGCAGCGAGTGGCCGAGCAGCGTGCCGGCGGGCGAGTACGCCGCGCCGGAGGGAAGCACTTCGAGCTCGCGCAACTTGCCGATGTCGTGCAGGATCGCGCCGGCCACGACAAGCCCGCGATCGAGGCGCGGCCGGAGATCGGGATAGTCGGCGTCGTACTTGTCGGCCAGGAAGGTCGCGTTGCGGGCGACGCTCAAGACATGCTCGAGCCAGCCGCCGCAGAAGGCGTGATGGTTGCGCGTCGCCGCTGGCAGCACTAACAGCGCTTCCCGATGCGTCTCG
>JAEUIK010000767.1 GCA_016793185.1 Planctomycetaceae bacterium
CGGTTGCCCCTGCCGATCCGGTTGCCCCTGCCGATCCGGTTGACCCTGACGGCCGGTTGACCCTGACGGATTCCCGCTTACTTGCTCGACTTGGCTTGGGCGCTCAGCTTGGCGACGACGGCCGAGAATTCCTTCCGCCGCTCGGCCAGGCCCGCTACCGTTTTGGCGCCCGCGCCGTTCACGTAATCGAGGATGATCTTCTCGGCGGCGACGAACTCCGCGGCGATCTGGGCCACGGCCGCGGCGATCGACGTGGGAATGCTTGTCACCCCATTGGCGTCGCCGTGCAGCAGATCGCCCGTGCGGACGACCAGCCCCCCGACGCGGACGGGCAGCCCGACGTGCAGGATGTGGCAATAGGCGTGCGAGCAGATCGTGCTACCGGTGAACACGGGAAAATCCATCGCTCGCACCTGCTCGAGATCGCGTCCCGCGCCGGATGTCACGAGTCCGACGGCACCGAAGGCCTTATAGGTCGAGCACATCACTTCGCCAAAGGTAGCCGCCGCCGGAGGATCATCGAGATCCTGAAAAACGACGACGGCCGGCCCCGGCAGGTCGGCGAAATGAGCGATCTGCTGGTCGAGCGACGCGTAGACGTCCGCACCGCTCGGCGGCGCGTCGCTCCGAAAGGCGGCCGTTGTCGCAAAGCCCACCATTGGCGGAAGCTGCGGAAAGGCGGACTGAATGCGGTGATCCATGTAGCCGCGATTCCGCGGCAGCACATCGAATAGCTCGATCACGTTGGAGATCGTCGGAGTATCGAAGCGGGCCAGGGCGGCCAACACGGCGGGCGAAATGCTCATTGAAGTAGGTTGACTCGGTAGAGGGTAATCCGGTTGTCAGGGCTGCAATCGGAAGCTGAACCACCACGGCGCGGCACCACCACGAGAATACCAAAGAAGCGGCTTCTCGTTCGCCGTCCGACGTCGTGTCGCTGTGCCGTGGTGGTTATTCCTTCTTAAATGTCAAAATACAGGCAAAACTCGTACGGATGGGGACGCAGCCGCACGGCGTCGAACTCTTTCTCGAACTTGTACGCGATCCAGGTGTCGATCACGTCCTTGGTAAAGACATCGCCCCGCAAGAGGAACTCGTGGTCGTCGCGCAGCGCCCGCAGCGCTTCGTCGAGCGAACCGGGCGTCTTTGGCACTTTGGCCAACTCTTCCGGCGGCAAATCGTAGATGTCCTTGTCGAGGGGCTCGCCGGGATGGATCTTGTTCTGGATCCCATCGATCACGGCCATGAGCATGGCGGAAAAGGCCAGGTAGGGATTGCAGCTGGGGTCGGGGCAGCGGAACTCGGTCCGCTTGGCCTTGGGGCTCGAGCTGTACATCGGAATGCGCACCGACGCCGAGCGATTGCGCTGCGAGTAGGCGAGATTGACCGGCGCCTCGTAGCCCGGCACGAGGCGCTTGTAACTGTTGGTGGTGGGGTTCGAGAAGGCGAGGATGCTGGGGGCGTGCTTGAGCAGCCCGCCAATCCCATACATGGCCAGCTCGCTCAGGCCGGCGTAGCCATTACCCGCGTACAGCGGCTCACCGGATTTCCACAGCGAAATGTGCGTGTGCATCCCCGAGCCGTTGTCGCCAAACAACGGCTTGGGCATGAAGGTGACGGTCTTGCCGTGCCGCTTGGCGACGTTCTTGATGATATACTTGTACAGCATCATGCTGTCGGCCATCTTCACCAGTTCGTCGAAGCGCAGGTCGATTTCGCTTTGGCCGGCGGTGCCAACCTCGTGATGCTGAGCCTCGACGTCGAGCCCGCAATCGATCATGGTCTGCATCATCTCGTTGCGCAGATTCATGAGCGAATCGGCCGGCGGAACGGGGAAATAGCCCTCCTTGTAGCGCAGCTTATAGCCGAGATTCGGCTTCTCGTCGCGCCCGCGGTTCCATTCCCCTTCGCTGCTGTCGATGTGGTAATAGCCCTCGTAGGGCTTTTGATCGAAGCGGACGTCATCGAAGATGAAGAACTCGGCCTCGGGGCCGATGTAGCAGGTATCGGCGATCCGGGTGCTCTTGAGATAATTGGTCGCCTTGCGAGCCACGTTGCGGGGATCGCGCGAGTAATCTTCGCGCGTGATCGGATCCTGAATGTTGCAGATCATCGCCAGCGTGGGGATCTCGCAGAACGGATCGATGAAGGCCGTGTCGGGCACCGGCACGACCAGCATGTCGCTCTCGTTGATCGCCTGCCAGCCGCGGATGCTCGAGCCGTCGAAGCCCAGACCATCCTCGAACGTGTCTTCGCTCAGCTTGGTGACGGGAATGGTGAAATGCTGCATCAACCCGGGAAAGTCGATGAACCGCAGATCGATGGCCTTCACATCGCGTTCGCGACACAGTGCCAAAACCTCTTGAGGCGTCACGGCAAAGTCCCCCTGGATCACGGGATTGGTGCAGCTTCTGCGCACGGCAGAACGGACGGTGTGGTGCCCGCATCATAGCGCATTTCAGCGCGCATTCAATGGTGCGGGGAGTTTTCGCGCGGGCCGCGGCCGGGCCCTGATACACGGTCAGACAGGCCTGGGATTCGACCGGCCAAACAGGCCGCGAAACGCCCCTACGTCGTTCATAAAGAACGAGCTCGGTTCGCCGGCCAGCGGGATGCCGGCCTGCTCGAAGCTCCGCCGAATGGCGGGCAGAAACACTTCGTCGAGCACCCAGCTGGCCCCGGGCACCACGCGGACGTGGTAGCGCAAGAGCACGCCTCCCGATGCTGGACGGGGAACGGATTGCTCGCAGATGGGCGTGTCGCGCACACACTCGACTTCGGCGTGCAATTCCCAGGCCAGCCGGTCCAACAGCTCGCGGGCGCGCGGCTCGTCGGCCGCGTCGGCCAACGGGATATCGACGTGATTGAGCACCCAGCCCGCCGGAAAGCGCCGCGACGGGATGCAGCGTGAGTTGTTCAGGACAACCTCTTCGCCGCTGATCGAGCGGAGCTTGGTGTACATGAGCTGAAAATCGGTGACGTAGCCGCTGTAGCCACCGCCGACGTCGATAAAGTCTCCGACGTCATAATGGCCGCCAAACAGAATGCCGATCCCGCGGACCACGTCGATCATCATGTCGCGGAAGATGCCGGTCAGAAACAGGGCGACGATCGACAGGGCGCCCGTGGCCGCCCAGGGATTGTAGCTGGGAAAGACCGCCTGCAGCGCAAAGGAAATGCCGATCAGCACGAGCGCAAAATAGAGAATGCTGCCGACGAACGTCACCAGCGTCTCCACGCGCTGCATGTTTCGCTCGCGGCCAAACGAGATGCTCTTGAGGCGCCCCATCAGCTTGGCGCGGACCAGCCGGGTTACCAGCGGGACGAGCGGGAGCAGCACGGCGACCACCGCGACCGGAATCCAGGGCGCGTACCAAGGTGGGGTCGCTTGGGCGAAAAGGACTCCGCTCGACAAGTCAGCCTCCCTGCGGATAAATGTCGCTGGCCAGCGCCGACGCGATAGTTAACTGACACGCTCAGCCGGCTCGAGGGGCGTTTTCTGCGACGGAGTTCGGCGCGGCGGGCCGTCGTCCGACATTTCGTCATCATCCCTGGTCGACAACGGCGCTGGCTCGGCAGTGAACCGATAGGCCAACGCCATCGCGGCCGGCACCAGGATCGTGCGCACCAGAAACGTGTCGAGCAGAATTCCCAGCGTCAGCGCGAAGCCCAGCTCGAGCATCCCGCGCAGCGTGCCGGTCATCATCGACATGAAGGTGCCGGCCATGATCACGCCGCAACTGGTGATGATGGCACCCGTTTGCGCCAGACCCCGCCGGAGCCCCTCGAGGCGGCCGTGCCGTTTTTGCTCCTCGAAGACGCGGGTGACCAGGTAGATATTGTAGTCCTCGCCCACGGCCACGAGGATCACGAACAGGAAGAGGGGAACTTTCCAGTCGAGCCCCTCGTAGGTATCCCGATAGAGCCAACCGAAGAACATCTCCGTCAGCCCAATGGTCATCAAGTAGCTGGCAACGTCGGAGATGATCAGATAGATGCTGATGATCGGCCGCCGCAACATGACGAGGATCACCGCGTACACAGCGATCACTGTCAATTGCATGATCACGACCTGATCGCTCTCAGTCACGGCCTGGAGATCGCGCTTGCCGGCCGTCGTCCCCACGAAGTCGAACTCGGCGTTCTTCCAGGGACTGTCAGGCTCGTGCTGGATCTCTTTGAGTCGGGCGTCGACCCTGTTCAACACATCGAGCGCCGCGAGCGAGAAGGGGTCGCACTTCATCACGACGTCGAAGCGCGTGACGTCCCCCTGAAACTCGGGAACCTGGCTCAGGTAGGTCGCCTTGGTCTGCGGGTGGCGCTTGGCGGCCATCTTCCGCCGGCCCCGCTGGCTCAGGGGATTGAACAGACCCGGCGGATCCCCCAATGGCTCCGCGTAGCTGCGAACCGTGTCGACGCCGTCGATTTCGGACAAGGCTTTGGTGAGCAAGGCGATATTCTGCTCGCCTGGCTTGGTATCGAAGCCGGCCTGGGGCTGGCGCACCACGATCGTCAGGGGTCCGATATCGCCGGGCGAAAAATGCCGCCGCAGCATGTCGGTGCCGACGACGCTCGGGCGATCGTCCTGCAGATCGTTCAGCAAGTTATACGAAAGCGGAACGTGCAGTCCCTCGTACGCGGGAATCGCCATGAGCGCGACGGCCAAAATCAAGATCAGCCCGGGGTGGCGGACCACGAGCGTGCTCGATTTATCCCACAGGCGGTCCATCCGTCCTGGGGCCACCGGCTCCGAAGCTGGCGCCGAAGATCCGGCATCGCCCCGCGTGGGATCCTTGAACGGCCAGAAGGCAAACCGGCCGGCCGCCTGCAGCATGGCCGGAGCCAGCGTCAGGCACGCGGCAAGCGTAAACATCAGGCAGAGCGCAATGGTCGGGCCGCTATAGCTGAACTTGCCGAAGTCGGCGAAGTACATCATCCCCAGACCGATTACGGTTGTCAGGGCGCTGGCCACGAGTGCGTCGCCCGTTTGCGCGAGAGTGCGCTGGATGGCCGCGGTCCGCTCCAGTCCGCGCTTCAGCTCTTCCTGGTAGCGTGCGATCAAGAACAGGCAGAAATCGGTGCCGCTGCCGAACAGGATCGAGACGATGAAGATCTTCGTGGTCTTAAAGACCTTGAAGTCGAGCCAGTCAGCGTGGTTGCTGTAGTCGGCCAGCAACGCGACGACATCCATCGAAATTGCCACCGAGAGGATGATCGCCGACAACGGGATCACCATCAGCAGCGGCGCGCGGTAGACCAGCAGCAAGAAGACGACGACCAGGACGACCGTCGTCAGCTCGGTATTTTTGATGCTTTCCTTGGCCGACCCGAGCATATCGCCGCCGATGGCCGCCGAGCCGGTGATGCCGAGTTCGAGGCCCGCGGGAAAATCGGGCCGGGCCCGCTCCGCGGCGAAGGCTTGCTGGACGGCGTCGACCACCTCGATATTCTTGGTGGCCATGAATTCATTCGAGAGCAGCAGGGGCACCAGTGTCGCCTGCCCATACTTGGCAGTGACGGGGCTCGTCAGCTTATCGCCGACCACTTCCGAGTTACGCGTCCAGACTTCGATGATTCCTAAATCAGGATGGGCATCCGGCTGAAGCTGTTCGGCCAGCCGGTCCGCGACACGGTAATCTTCGGGCCGCAGCGCGCCGCCAGGGCGCTCCAGCACCAGCACGACCTGGCCCTTCGACTTGTTCTCAGGAAAAGCCCGGGCCAGCAACTGCTCGCCCCGCACGCTCGTCATCCGACCGGGCATGTAGGCCAGATCGCCGTCGTGGGTGATGTCGTCCCACGCGGGAGCCAGCCAATTGATTCCGATCGCCAGAACGAACCACGACAACATGACGACCAGCCAATGTCGCGTTACGAAGCTCGCCAGGCGATCGTACATCAGGAGGTTCTGCCGTGGTGAAACGGGGCCAACGCGTAGCTGGTCGCCTGCGTTGGTAGCCAGTTGCGTGACTGGCAATCGTCGGCCGGAGGGATGCCTCAGGGCCGCGCCGACCTGGTGCCTCTCGGCGGCGCCGCACGAAGCACCTTGATCCTACTGATTCTCGAGGCGCTTTCCAAGCGAACCTGAGGATCTGTCCACCAGTCTGGGGGACGGGACGAGCCCGGGCGACGACGAGCGCGTCAGCCGGAACAGCGGCGGCGACGCCTCGGAAACATGCCCCGGCAGGCCGGCGCCGAGGCCAGCATGCTCAGCGACGAGCGATGTGTTGCCGCGCCACCCGCACAGCTTCGCCAAGCACCGCATCTTGAGCCTGGTCGAACTGGCCGGCTCCCTCGGTGACGACGGGCTTGGCCGTCTGGTGAACGACGTGGTCCGGAGTGACGCCGATCTTGGCAAACGGATGCCCATTGGGCGAGTAGAACTTGGCGGTGGTCAACCGTAGGCCGGACCGGGCAAAGTTCAGCGGGAAGATCCCCTGCACCGAGCCTTTGCCGTAACTCTTGGTGCCGATGATGGTGCCGCGCCGGTGATCGCGAATGGCGCCGGCGAAGATCTCGCTGGC
Organism: Planctomycetaceae bacterium; assembly: GCA_016793185.1. Taxonomy (GTDB): domain Bacteria; phylum Planctomycetota; class Planctomycetia; order Pirellulales; family JAEUIK01; genus JAEUIK01. The sequence goes on from JAEUIK010000767.1 coordinate 6,522, forward strand.
GCTGGCACTATCGCCGTCGATCAACACCACGAGCGGCACCCGCCAGGTGCCGGCGCGGTGGGCCGTGTAGGTGAAATCTTCGTGCGGATTGCGGCCGCGGGTCGAGACGATCGTCCCCTCGTCGACAAACTTGTCGACGATCTCGACGGCCGACGTGAGCAGGCCGCCCGGAT
>JAEUIK010000786.1 GCA_016793185.1 Planctomycetaceae bacterium
CTACCTCACTGACACCGGCGGCGGCAACGTCATCTACTTTGCCGAGGCCGCGGCCAATAGCGCGATCCAGTCGAGCCTCCGCAACGACCTGTCGAAGCTGACCCCGCACCTGCGGATCGTCACGAACAACGGCCCCACGAGCGTCGGAGGCGGCGGGACGCGGCGACGACCGGAGGCGCCCCCATTCGCGGGCGACGTGCCCCCTCCGCCGCCTCCCCCGCCCCCGCCCGCCAACACGGCGTCGGTCGCCGGCAAGGTCACGAACTCCCGCGGCTCGGGTATCTCCGGGGCGAGGGTCGCATTGACCGACGCCAGCGGCAAAACGGTCACCGTCACGACCAACTCCGGCGGCAACTACCAGATCAACAACCTGGCCGCGGGACGCTACACGCTGACCGTCTCGGCCTCTCGATACTCGACGCAGCGGCGCACGCTCACCCTGGGAAGCACGAAGCTCACCCTGAACGTGACGCTGCAGCGCTCGTAGGCGCCGCCTCCTTTCCGCCCCACCCGCAAACGCTCGAACCGCCAACACTCAGGAGACCAGCCATGCTGCAGGAATTTGTGGAAACCATCGCGCAACTCTCGGCCGAAAAGGTCGAGGCCCGCGAAAAAGCCAAACGCCCCGAGTTCCTCAACGACCCGAAGGATCCGACTCACTACTACCTGCTCAACGGCGGGGTGCTCGAGGAGAAGGACGTTCCCGCCCCGCCGCGGCAGCACGTCGTCTACGACCGCGACTCCCTGGTCCGCTTGGCGCAGCGGGCCAAGGAGCTCAATCAGCAGCCCGCCCTCTGGCATGACCACGCCCGAATCGTCCTCGTGTGGGACGATCTGGAGCGGCGGGAGCGTGTCGATTGGATGTTCGAATTCACGGAACTCTGGCAGGCGATCCTGGCGATCAATGGCAAACCGCTCAAGCAAGCGGAGATGGTCCGGGCCCTGCGGTTTAGCCTGGCCGACGCGATCAGCGCGCCCGAGCTGTTGAACACGGTCCGCGAGATTCGCTTCAAGAAATCGAACGAAGCGAACGTCGTCATCCAACAGGGGCGCGAATCCCTGGGGCGCACGATCGAGATGGAAGTCACCGGGGCCGACGCCCTTCCCGAGGCCGTCACGCTGCACGGGGTGAGCATCTACCGCGAGGTACCCCATCCGCTCGACCTGCGATTCGGTCTGGAGATCGACACGGCCGAGGAGACGTTCACGCTCAAGGCCCTGGCCGACGTCCTGCCGACGGCCCTGGAGATGACCCTGGCAGAGAGCCATCGCGTGCTGACCGAGGCGCTCCGCGTGGCCGGCCTGGAGGTGCCGGTCTATTTCGGCCAGCCCTGATCGATAGATGCGCTCGCTGCTGCGGCCCGGCGGGTCCGGGACGCGGATGGTTCGTTTCGCCGTTTGCGGCAGTCTCGTTACGACGGAAAGCTCTCGACAGCCCCCGGCGGGATACGCCGCGGGAACAGGCCGCGTCCAGCTGAACCATCGGCGAAGGGTGTTCGAGTCGCCCCAGCCGCGATTTGTCGGTCACCAGTTCTCCTGACATGAAGGAACCGCACGATGGCGACGGCCACCAAGATCAAGGCGCCGAGCGACCTGCAAGGGGGCAAACCCCCAAAGAAACCTGCCCGCGGCCGCGAGCCGTTGCTCAACGGCCAGGGGAAGACGCCCGCGGCGAAGGGGAAATCCGCACCGAAAAAACCCCGCGGCGCCGCTGGCATCCCCGTCGTGGAGGACGACGCCGAGGGGCAGGGGACCGGAGCAAACGCCCCGAGCGAGCTGGGTCCGGTCAAAACGCTGTTCGTGGCCATCGACTCGATCGACGCCAGCCCCACCAACCCACGGCAGCACTTCGACCCGGCGGCAATCGACGAGCTGGCCGAGTCGATAAAGGCGGTCGGGCTGCTGCAGCCCATCCTGGTTCGACCGCGGCTCCATCGGTACCAGATCGTCGCCGGCGAACGGCGCTGGCGCGCGGCGAAAGCGGCGGGGCTTGAACAGATCGAGGTGAAGTGCCGCTCGCTCAACGACTGGCAGACGCTCAGGGTCCAGTGGACCGAGAACGCGGAGCGCTCGGACATCAACGAGATCGAGGAGGCGCTGCACTTCCAGCGAATGCTCGACGCCCGCCCGGGGCTCACCCAGCAGCAGCTGGCCAGCGATTTGGGGACGTCGCAGGCCCAGGTCGCCAACCGGCTGCGGCTGCTGGAGCTGCCCAAGGCCTGGCAGCAGCGGGTTATTTCACAGGAAATAACCGCCTCGCACGCCCGCGAGCTGGTGCCGTTCGTCCGGCACACCCAGGCGCTCGAGCAACTCGTCGACGCGATCGAGGAAGACGGGGTCGGCTCGGTCAAGCGTTTTCGGGATCTGATCGAGGACGAGGTTCGCGTCATGGGTGTCAAGCTGAACGACCGGGTGTGGGACTCCGCGGCCGGCAAGTGGATCGACTGGGCGGTGCCGCTCACCGACGACGAGCGCGAACGGTGGGGCGTCATCGAGATCAAGGATCGCGGCGGCCAGCCGCACCTCTACGCGATCCCCTGCAACGAGGCCCAGCAGGCCCGAGACCAGGCTCGGCAATTTCGGATCGACGAGGCCCGCAAGAAGGCCGAGAAGCGCGCCGCGAAGATTGCCGCCGCGAAGCCGGGCGAGTCGTCGGCCGAGACCGCCTCACGCCGCGACGAGCAGTTCCGTAAGCGGCTCGCCGCCTGGCGGACCGATTGGCTGCGGGTGTTGTGCGCCGAACGGATGAAGGAACCGGACAACGCCCGGATCGCGGAGATCTTCTTTCTGGCGATGGTGCAGGAGCCGTTCGTCTGGGAGAAGTCCGACCCTTTTGAACAGATCGTAGACCGCATCCCCACGGCGCCAAAGGGTGGCTGGGGGAGCGGTTCTCTCTACGAGCGGGTCCGCGCGTGCGCGACGGCCGTCGAGCTCGACGAGCTGCGGATCACGATGGCCTGCAGCCTGCTGGTTGACGAGGACAACGACCCGCTGCAGCTCGTGGAGCACGGCGACGTCGAAGACCTGGCGGACGAGCTCGAGCTGCTGCCCGACCTCGAAGCGATCTGGATGGCGAAGCAGGCGGGCGACTTGAGCGAGGCGTATTGGGCGCTGCACACCAAGGAGCAGCTCGAGGCGCTGGGCGAGGAGCTGCGGGTCGAGTTCCGCGAAACCTCGAAGAAGGGGATGGTCGAGCAGCTCGTCGAGACGCTGGGCCTCAAGCTGCCGGCCGAACTGGGCGGGAGCAAAGGGCAGAAGCGAAAGCGAAAGGGCTCGTGATGGCCAGCCGCCGCAAACTGACCGACGAGCATGTGCGCATCCAGCTCACCGACTTTGCCAAGCGGCATCCGGGGGTCTGGTTTCGCGCCGGCGACGTCCTGGGGCGCGCCGAGGGGCTCGTCATGGTCCGCACCGCCTGGCAGCTCGCCCGCTCGGGCGTCCTGCAGCAGTTCGATCTCGAGTGCTGGGAATGCCTGAGCGTGCTCTGGCTCTGCCTCAATCCGGTCAAATCGCTCACCGAGGCTCTCCGCGAGGTCCCCGGGCACAGCGAGTGGGCCTGCCGCGCGGCCCAACCGATCGAGGTGGCGAGTGGCTGACAAGTCACACATCGAATGGACCGACGCAACGTGGAACCCTGTCGTCGGCTGCGACAAGGTCTCGCCCGGCTGCGCCCATTGCTATGCCGAACGCGTCGCCAAGCGCCTGCAGGCGATGGGAAAGCCGGGCTACGAGGGCGTTGTCGATGCCAAGGGGCGCTGGACCGGGCGGCTGAACGTCGTCGCGGACCGGCTGTTGGATCCGATCCGCTGGAAACGGCCGCGGAAGGTGTTCGTCAACTCGATGAGCGACCTGTTTCACCCCAACGTGCCGCGCAGCACGATCGCCGCCGTGTTCGGAGTGATGGCGACCGCGCGGCCGCATAAGTTTCAGGTCCTCACCAAGCGCGCGGGTCGGATGCGAGAAATCGTCAGCGAACTGACGCTGGAAGAGTGCCTGAATACTGAATTCGCCTGCCTGGCACCCGACTACCTGCCGGATTGGCCGCTCAAGAACGTCTGGCTGGGGGTCTCGGTCGAGAACCAGGCGACGGCCGACGATCGCGTGCCGCTGCTGCTCGATACGCCGGCGGCCGTCCGCTGGCTGTCGTGCGAGCCGCTACTGGGGCCGCTCGATCTGACGGACATCCCGGCGCCGACTGGCCGCGATGGGTTGCGGTTTAATGCGCTGCGACACGACGACGCTCGCTACTACGAGGCCCCTACGCTGCTCGATTGGGTGGTAGTCGGGGGCGAGAGTGGGCATCGCGCTCGGCCGATGCACCCCGATTGGGCCCGCTCCCTGCGCGATCAATGCCGCGACGGGGACGTGCCATTCTTCTTCAAGCAATGGGGCGAATGGGCTCCGGCCGACGGGGCTGGCCGCATCCGCGCTGTAGAACCGCGCCGAATCAGCGATCGCGGCGACGACCTCACCAGCGCTCCGGAACTGTGGTGCAGCGATCGGTACATGACTGACGCGTATGTCTACCGCGTCGGCAAGAAGGCCGCGGGCCGGCTACTCGACGGTAGGACCTGGGACGAGTTCCCCAAGGAGGCATCGTGATCAAGCGCGGCAAACACGTCTGTCCGGTGGCGCGGTGTAGCGTCCTGGTTCCGAACCGGCTGTTGATGTGCCCCCGGCACTGGAGCCTGGTGCCACACCGACTGAAGCGCGAGGTGTGGAAACACTACGTGCCGGGGCAAGAAGACACCGGCTACCAGACCGAAGCCTACAACGCCGCGGCCTGCGCGGCTCGGGACGCGGCCCAGGCTGCCGAGGAATCCAAGCGATGAGCAAACACCGATTACCGCCGATGGGCGGACCGAGCGGGCCGCTGTACGGCCCCAACGTCGAATCCTACGGCGTAGGGGATTGGTGCCCCACGCCGGACGGTTCGGGGCCAGCGACGGCGGTCGCACTGACGTTCCGCCTCGAAAGCGGCGTCGACATGGTCTTTCGACTGAAGACGCCCGAGTCCGTCGATTTCTTGATCCAGTCGCTGCTGCGGCACAAACGCAGCGTCTGGCCGGAGTCACCCTGATGGACGAGAAGGCTCGGATTTCGCAATTCGTCAACTCGCTCTTCGCCAAACGCAACGAGCTGCGCCGGCGCTCGACGCATCAGGCGTACTACGAGGTGGTTGGGCCGGTGCGGCGGGCGCTGCGGGACGAAGTCGACTCGCACCGTGCCGAGTGCCTCCTCGACGCCTTCGAGCGGCTGGCGAAGCGGACCCCCAGGGACCGCTGGCCGATCCTGTCGGCCGCCCTGATCGACGAGTTCGAGGCCCAGACCGCGGAGCTGAATTGATGGGGGACACGATCAAGATCGGGTCGGCCAACGGAGAGGCCCTGGCGCTGAACGTCGCCCGGCTCGTCGATACGCGCATGCTGATTCAGGCGAATTCTGGCGGCGGCAAGAGCTGGCTCCTCCGACTAATCGCCGAGCAGACGATGGGCTACGTGCCGACGATCGTCCTCGACCCCGAGGGGGAATTCTTCACGCTCCGGGAGAAGTGCGACCTGGTGCTCGTCGGCCGCGAGGGTGAAATCCCGACCGACGTCCGCTCGGCGGCGCTCTTGGCCCGCAAGCTGGTCGAGCTCTCGGTCTCGGCCGTGATCGACCTGTACGACCTGCGACTCCCCGACCGCCGTCGGTTCGTCAAACTGTTCCTCGAATCGCTCCTGGCGTTGCCCCGCGCGCTGTGGGGACCCCGGTTGATCCTGATCGACGAGGCACACCTGTTTGCCCCCGAGCGGGCTGCCGGCGAGGCCGAATCGCTGGGGGCTGTGATCGACCTGGCGAGCCAGGGGCGCAAGCGGGGCTATGGTTGCGTCCTCTCGACCCAGCGGCTGTCGAAGCTGCACAAGGACGCCGCTGCCGAACTGAATAACGTGGCGATCGGGCGCACCTGGCTCGATCTCGACCAGCAACGGGCGGGCGACCTGCTGGGCATGAGCAAGCAAGAACGGGGCGGACTCCGCGAATTGGGCGAAGGGAACTGGTTCGCCTTCGGTCCCGCCTTCTCCCAACTGGGAGTCGTGCGGTTCAAGTCGGGCGCCGTCAAGACGAAGCATCCCTCTCCCGGCGACCGGCACAAGCTGAAGCCGCCGGCGCCGTCGACGGCGATCAAGGGAGTCGTCTCGCAGCTCACCGATCTCCCCGCCGCGGCCGAGGCCGAGGTGAAATCGCTCGAAGAGGCGAAGAAGCGCCTCCGCGAGCTCGAGCGGCAGCTGAAGGGAAAGCCCGTCGCGATCGACCAGGGGGCCATCGATCGCGCCTGCCAGGCGGCGGCCGAATCGGCCCGCCGCGATCTTGAGCGGCTGTGGCAGAAGAAACACCAGGCCGTCGATCGACAGTACGCCCAGGTCTGTAAGTCGCTGGCCAATATCCACGAACTGTCGAAAGCCCCCGAACAGGCAGCGGCCGTCGCGCCGGTGTTCGCCACGTCCACGCCGCGGCCGGTGCCCTTGCTCTCGAACGCGGTCATGCGCCGCCCGGTGAACCCGCCCACGAGCGTGCCGCCTGCGAACGGCCACGCGGCGACCGCCGACGGCGTGAAGCTCGGGAAGTGCGAGCGGGCGACGTTGCGGGCCTGCTTTTGGCTGCGGAACGAGGCGGCCACGAAGGCCAAGATCGCCTTCTATGCGGGCTATTCGATCAAGTCGAGCGGGTTCGACAACGCGCTCAGCTCGCTCCGTACGGCGGGCCTCTTGGAAGGGTTCATGATCACCGAGGCGGGGATCGAGGCCGCCGGCGAACCGGGGGACAAGCCCACCGGCGACCAGCTGCGTGAGTGGCTCCGACCCAAGTTGGGCCGCTGTGAGAACGCCGTCCTCGACGCCCTGATCGGCGGCGGTGGGAATCCCCTCAGCAACGCCGAGATCGCCGAGGCTGCCGGCTACTCGACCGGGAGTTCCGGTTTCGACAACGCGCTCAGCACGCTCCGCACGCTCGAAGCGGCCGAGGGCTACGAGCGCACCGGGGGAACCAGGGCAGCGGACGTGTTTTTTGAATAGGCATGAGGCCAGGGATGGAACGAGAGTCGATCCGAGTTACACCGCCGCCGGGGGCCCTCGACGAGGTTGCCCGGGAAAGGATCCGCCGCGTGCGCCGCTCCAAGAAGATGAAGCCCCCAACGAAGCAGGCCTGGGCCATCCTCTGGGACGAGGCGGGGCAGCGGCCAGGGCGGCTCACCGTAACGCTCGAGTGGCTGGCGTTCGAGGGGGGCTGCTCGGTACGGAGTGCCGGCCGGCAGCTGAAGGACGTGGCCCGCGTCGGGCTGGCCACGATCTCCGAGTACGACTCGGTCTGGACGGTAGACCTGGTCGACCCGCTCGACCTCGACGCGCTCCGCGTCGCCAAGACGCCCCCGCGGGGGACGCGTCCGCTGCCGATCATGGCCGAGGAAGAGGGGCGGGAAGGGCTCGGCGAAAACGCGGCGAAAACGCCGCGGATTCGCCGCGAAAACGCCGAAGTGGGCCCGCTCGGCGGAAACGCGGCGGATTCGCCGCGAAAACGCCGCGAAAACGCCGAGCCCACAGCCCCTCCTCCGGCGCCATTCGAAAAAACGCAAGCTCCCAGCGGCAACACGTTTGCGGAACAACGTGCCGCGCGGGAGGCCGCGTTGGCACGCGACTCGCAACGCGTGCGCTCGCGCGAAGACCTAAGACCTAAGAACCTAGATCCATCTGAAGACTTAAGACATAACCCTCCCCCTAGACCTACAGGGACCCGCGTCAACTCTGGTGGGGAGGAGCCCGCGCCGTTCGGCTCGATCGTGGCGCTGGCGGCTCCCGAGGCCCAGGCCACGATCGCCCTGGCCAATGCCCGCGTCGTCGAGGCCCTCACCGGGTACATCCTCCAGCGGGTGAGCGATCCCAAATTCCACCGCAGCCTGGCCCGCCGCGCCGCCGAGGCCGTCGGTGTGGGGAGGTTCACGCGCGAATCGCTCGAGCAGATCCTGCGCGATCTCGACGCGCACGTCCGGGCCGGCACGCTGCAATCGACCAAGCACGCGTATTTTTTCGGCGCGCTTTGGAAGGCGTTTGGCGAGCTGGGGGTGCCCCGCGAACAGTGGGCCGACGAGCGGCGGTTGCATCGCGAACGCCAGCACGCCCGCGACCCGCCAGCGTGAACGGCGGCCGCGGCGATGGAATTCCCGGACCAGGTTCTTTTTCAGGCAAGGAGGTGATTTGTGCTGGTGCTTTCGCGCAAGACCGACGAGCGGATTCTGATTGGCAACGACGTGGTGATCACCGTGGTGGAGATTCGAGGCGACAAGGTGCGGCTGGGGATCAACGCGCCGGTCAACGTGCCGGTGCACCGCGAGGAGGTCGCGCAGGCGATCGCCGCCGAGGCGGCCAGGGAGGACTCGTGAACACCATCCGCCAGCCCACCCGCGCAACGCAGGTGCACATCCGGTGGATGATCCGCCGCGATATGCCCGAGGTCCTCGAGATCGAGCGGGAGTCGTTCGAATTCCCCTGGAGCGAGGAGTCGTTCATCCGGTGCCTGCGCGAACGAAACTGCATCGGAATGGTCGCGGAGAACGGGAGCCAGGACGTGATCGGGTTCGTGGTCTACGAGATGTGCCGGGACCACATCGACGTGCTCAACCTGGCGGTCTCCCCCTGGTGGCGCCGGGCGGGGGTTGGCCGGCAGATCGTCGACAAGCTCAAGACCAAGATCTCGCCCCAGCGGCGGCACTACCTGCGGGGGCACGTGCGCGAGACCAATCTCGACGCGCTGCAATTCCTGAAGGCGCAGGGGTTCGTCGCGACCGGCGTGATCCACGGCTATTACGACCACACCGACGACGATGCGATCAAGCTGGTCTACCGGGCGGACGCCGAGGGGGCACGACCATGAACCTGGCCGAGAAGGACGCGCTCGATTACGTGGTAACCGTGCCAAAGAAATTCCGGCACCCGGATCACCCCAGACTTGTGGGATTAGACGCATGGGTTGCCGAAGGAGACGCGGCAGGCGATCCGGAGACGCGCCTGTCGCGTTCGTCCGCAAGGGGGGCGCGGTCGCTGTCACGATTCCCGAAAAAGTGATCGGCTTTCGCGGGTTTCGCAGTCGCTGGTGGGACCGGTCTATCGAGCGGCCTTTTCCCAATTGGCGTGACGCTCGGGCTGGCCTGGTCGACGGTGCGATCGAGCAGTTGGGGCAACCATAGCCACTTGGCGAATCGGCCGCGTGTGGGGCACAGCGGGGCCCACGTGGCGGGAGGGAATGCATCGTGCGGTGGTCACCATTGAAGCTGGCGAATCGGCTTGGAATTCGGTTGCTGCCGGGGCGGCGGCAAGCAACATGTCGCGTGCGTTTTGGCACATCAAACCCCGCACGCAGGAGCCCCACCATGGCAACCCGAACGACGCGATTGGCCCTTCACACCGGCGGCGAGGCCGAGCTGCACGCCGCGATCCGCGAATTCATGAGCCCCGAGGCGATCGCCGCGGTCGTGGCCTACCTCTCGCCGGCCGCAGTTCGGCCCGGAG
>JAEUIK010000033.1 GCA_016793185.1 Planctomycetaceae bacterium
CAAACCTTGAGCCAACTTGGACTCCCGAGTTTGATCCAGGAATTACAGCGGTTGGCAAAATCAACCTGAAGCGCCGTATACGGAACCGTACGTACGGTGCTGTGGGAGGGCGACGGGGGTAACCCCGTCCCCTACCCGGTACAGCGCGATCTTCTGCGCGGCTCAGCTTAGCGGCTGAACGGCTGGTTGACGCCCAGCGACTTCGACGCTGCGTCGCGGACGCCGTAGGCATACGCGCGGTTGCGGACGCCGCGATAGTAGCGACCCGAGGTCGTCGGGTTGTACGAGTACGAACGGTACGTCCGGCGCGGAGCCACGACGACGGCCGGAGCCGAAGTCGTCGCGGGAGCCGGTTCGGCCTTCGCAGCCGGGGCCTTGGTCGCCGCAGCGGCCGGAGCGCTCGCCTTGGCATCGTCGGCCAGGGCACTCGAGGTTGCCAAAACGGCTGCCAATCCGCCCACGACCGCCAACGTCAGCAAACGAACCATTTCACACCTCCCTCTCAAGAGCAAAGAAACGACCGGAAGCAAACCCCTCGGTCCGCTGCGCCCCCGCGCAGGTGTCGATCGACCGGGGGACCAAAGGCAATATCTAACCGAATGTTAGGTCGCTGGTTGCGGCCAAGCAACATTGCTTGCCGACCTGCAAGTTTCGCGGGTTAGGAGGGTCGCGCTAGCGGTGGCGCGGGCCGGATTCGCTGGCTCTGCGGTCTGCACCGGGACAGCGAGTTCATGCCCCTTGCCGGAGCTGCTCGATGGTCGCGCCGGCAGCTCCGACCTCGGTGGCCAGCTCCCCCCAAACGGGCCTTCGCCCGAGAGCGGCGCTTCGCGCACGGGGCACCGACGAGTGCACAGTTTCTCGCCCCGGCCTGCCCGGCCAGCAGGCAGCAGTCGGCCCGTTTGCCAATCGCGGGCCTTGGCTCGAGATCGCTGGAATTCTCGCAAGCGCTTTATCCGCCACGGGCTTCAGCGCTCGAGATGGGGTTGCCCGCTGCTATCGGCACGGTGATTGCTTTTCGATCAAGACAACTTCTGGCGCGCTTCTCGGATGCCTTCGCTTCGAGCAGCGTGAGGCGATTTGTTGAGGTTCTGCTGCAAAGGCGAGTTTGATGAGATTCAAGGCGATCCTGCTCGGACTGTTGTGTGGATGTTGGTTGCTGGCGTTCGCGCTGAACGTCCCAGTCGTGGCTGCGCAAGATGCGGCAGCGACCGAGGCGGCTGTCGCCGAAACTCCGGCGCCCGAGCCGGAGCGGGCCGAAGAGGCTGAGGCCGAGGCCCCCGACACCCTGGCCGCCTTGCGTTCCGGAACCGACATCCTCTGGACCTGCATTGCGGCGTTTCTGGTGTTCTTCATGCAAGCCGGCTTCGCCTTGGTCGAAACCGGGTTCACCCGCGCCAAGAACGCCTGCAACATCATCATGAAGAACCTGATGGACTTCGCGCTCGGGACGGTCGTGTTCTGGTTGATCGGATTCGGCTTGATGTTCGGCGCAAAGAAGGCGGGCTTGATCGGAACCGACGGATTTCTCTTTGAAGCCTCGGACAATTTCGGTTGGGCATTTCTCTTGTTCCAAACGGTGTTCTGCGCCACAGCTGCGACGATTGTCAGCGGTGCCATGGCCGAGCGCACGAAATTCACCTCCTACCTGGTTTACACAGTGCTGATCACCGCGTTCGTCTACCCGATCTTCGGCGGATGGGCTTGGGGTAGCCTCTGGCAGGGCCATAACGGCTGGCTCAGCGACCTGGGCTTCCTCGACTTCGCCGGTTCGACGGTCGTGCATTCCGTGGGGGGCTGGGCCGCCTTGGCCGGAGCGATCGTGCTCGGCCCGCGAATCGGAAAGTACGTCAACGGCAAAGTGATGCCGATTCCCGGCCACAACATTCCGTTGGCAGCGCTGGGTGTGTTCATCCTTTGGCTCGGCTGGTTCGGCTTCAACCCAGGCAGTACTACGGCGGTTGGCGACGGGGCCTTCGCCTACATCGCCGTCACCACGAACATCGCTGCTGCGTGCGGGGCCATCGGTGGCACTGCCTGTGCCTGGATCAAGTTCGGCAAGCCCGATATTTCCTTCGCCCTGAATGGCGCTCTCGCTGGCCTGGTGGGAATCACCGCGGGCTGCGATTGCCTCCCGGTGCACTTCGCAGCCCTGACGGGGTTGATCGCGGGTGTCCTGGTGGTGCTGGCGGTGGTGTTCTTTGACCGCATCCGTATCGACGACCCCGTCGGCGCCGTTTCGGTGCACGGCGTGTGCGGCGCGTTCGGCACCCTGGCGGTCGGCTTGTTCCACAAGGAGGCGGGATTGTTCACGGGCGGCGGCACTTCACAGTTGGTCACGCAAGCGATCGGCGTCGGCGTGGCCTTCGCTTGGGCGTTCCCGCTCAGCATGTTGATCTTCCTCGCGATCAAGTACACCGTCGGTCTGCGCGTCACGGCCGAAGAGGAAATCAACGGTCTGGATATCTTCGAACATGGCATGGCGGCTTACCCGCCGGGCTTCGTGGCCGATTCAATCTCGGGCACGCCGCTCACTCCCGCCGGGATGCCGATCGGCCACGGCCTCGGCTCGCCGCTCGGATCGGAAGTGGCGGGAGCGTCGTCCTAAGGAAATTATCAAGCGTGCGTTAGCGGAGGGTTGGCAAGCGTTTCCCTCGGGGGGTGTCACGGGCATGACCTTGGCTGCCGCGACTTTGGTGCGGATGTGTGTGCGGAGCGAAGGCGTTGCAGTCAGGGTGGCCCGTGGCACCCCCACCTTTTTCGAAACGGAGTTCGACTCAACCCGGCACGTTGACATAAGTCAGCCAGCAGCGGATCTCAAGACTCAGTTCGGCTGAGTTGACAGCCCGCAGACCTGCGGCTCGGAAATTCAAGCTCTTCTTCGGCTCACGCCTGGGCCAGAAGGATGCCCCAATGGCTTGGGTGGGTGCTCCGCCTGCCCCGCCCAAGCCGGGGCATTTTTTTATGGGCCGCGGCGAATCTCGAGCTGGCCGCGCGCGGGGGTAACTTGAACCGGGTTCCCGTGGCCGGTACTATCGGAACGGCGTTGTTCTCAGTCGTTCAGCAGAAACACGGCATGAAACTCATCATCGCGATCATCCAGCCCGCTCGCCTGGAGGCCGTGAAGGCCGCTCTCACCGAGGTCGAGGTCTTTCGCCTGACCGTCATGGACGTGCAAGGATTCGGCCGGCAGAAAGGGCAAACCGAGGTCTACCGCGGCCACGAGTTCACCGTCAACTTGCTCCGCAAGGTGCAATTGCAGATCGCCGTCAACGAGGAATTCGTCGAGCCCACCGTCAACGCCATCATCAAAGGGGGACGGACCGGCGAGAAGGGGGAGATCGGCGACGGCAAAATCTTCATCCTCCCGTTGGAAGACTGCGTCCGCATCCGCACCGGCGAACGGGGTGGCGAAGCCATCTGATCGCCGGGGCAGGGCGGCTCAAGCATTTCCCCCCGAGGGTTCATCCCCGGCCACTGGCCACGGATCCGGCCGAGCCGCACTTCGTGAAGACGCTCGAGTGGCAGTTGGTTTCCGTCGCGACATCCCCCGTTCTTCGGGAGCCAACGTGCCGTCCCTGCATGCGGCGTGCGCGTCGGATCTTTACCAGACGTACTGCAATCCCCCGGCGCCGATGTGGATTGTCTGCCGGGCATTGACCATCGTGTCGTAGCTGCCCCACAGGCTCCACCCGCCGCGGAGTTGCCAGTTCAATCCGCCGCCCACCAGGGCCCAATCGCGCCCCAGGCTTAACCCCTGGGCGTTGAACGCGCCGCCGCCGATCGGGGCGAAGTGGGCATTCAACAGACTGGAGTCGGAGAGCAGCTCGTGGAACCAGGCGGCCCGCAGTTGTGGAGTGAGCCGTCCGCGCGAACCGAAGACCGCGCGTCCCCCCACCAGCGTGCGGAGCGAGTTGGTATCGGTCCCCCGGCCGGCGAGGTTCAAGACCCCGGCGTCCCCTTCGCCAAAGGCATTCTGCCGCAAGTAGACATACTGCAGCGCAGCGAACGGTTGCATCGCGATG
>JAEUIK010000037.1 GCA_016793185.1 Planctomycetaceae bacterium
GGTGCAAGGCACCACGGTCGCCGAGTTGGGGAACCGCAACCGTCCCCTTGACATGATCGTCTATCAGAAGGATGGCAAGGACTACCTGCTGATGGCCAACAGTGCCCGCGGCGTGATGAAGGTCAACGTCGAGAACATCGACAAGGAGGCAGGCATCACCGCTCGCATCGCCAATACGGCCGGCTTGCCTTACGAGACGATTGCCGAGTTGCAGGGAGTCGTACAGCTCGACAAGTTGAACGATGCGCAGGCCCTGATCCTGACGCAGGATCCTGCCTCGCGCTCGATGTCGCTGCGGGCGATTGCGCTCCCCTAGGAGCGCGCGGCCGGGTCGCAGGCAATCTTGGTCACCGGTCACGAGAATACGCCTGAAGCGTAGCCCATTTGGCGGGAAGTGGCGATCATCGTGCACCCCACGCAGTCTGTAAGCGGAGTCGCGGGTCGCGTGCTGTTCGCGGCCGGCGCGGCGCTGTTGCTGTTGACTGAGGCCGGCTGCCGCGACGCGGAGTCGGCGGTCGGGGCGCGTCCGTCGGCGGAATCGCCGACGCCGCCATCCGCAGAGCCAATTGCGCGGTTGGAGTTGCAGCCGGCTGGCGCCGCGGGGGGATTTGTGTTCGTGGTGACCGGGTTCACTCGGCTGGAGCAGGCTGAGCTCGCCCGCTTGGAGCCGGACGAGCGCGAAAAGCGACTGCGCGCTTACGTCGAGGGGGATCTGCCCAACCCGCCGCCACTGGCCGGCGATGTGGCGCTGGCCGACGGCGTCCTGACCTTCACTCCGCGCTACGACCTGCAACCGGGGATGCGCTACCGCGCGGAGTTCGCGCGCGGCGCCGACTCGGGAGGGACGTTGACGGGCACGTTCCAGCTGCCGGCCCCGCCGCGATCCGAACCGACGCGCATCGTCGCCGTCTATCCTTCGAGCGGAGTTCTGCCCGAGAATCAGCTCAAGTTCTATTTCGAGTTCTCGGCGCCGATGAGCCGCGGCGAGGCGTACCGGCATATTCGCCTGCTCGACGAAGCGGGACACGAGATCGAAGGGGCCTTCCTCGAACTGGACGAGGAGTTGTGGAACCCCGCGCAAACGCGGTTCACCCTGCTGTGTGATCCGGGACGGGTCAAGCGGGAGCTGGCGCCGCGTGAGGAGCTGGGGCCCGTGCTGAGGGAAGGCCAGCGCTATCGGCTGACGGTGAACGCGGCTTGGCGCGATGCGCGGGGCAATCGGCTGATCGCCGGGGCCCTGAAGGTCTTCGACGTGGTGGCGGCTGACACTACGCCCGTCGATCCCGCAACATGGAGCATCGCAGCCCCCACGGCCGGTTCGCGCGAGCCTTTACTGGTCAAGTTTCCCGAGCCGCTCGACTACGCATTGGTTACGCGGGTGATCCAGGTGCGCGACGCGCGCGGGCAGACCCTCACAGGCCGCGTCCGGACGGCGAACCAGGAGATGACCTGGAAGTTCATTCCCGACGATCCCTGGGACGCGCAGCCGCATCAACTTGTCGTCGAGACCACGCTCGAGGACCTGGCGGGCAACTCGATTGGCCGGCCATTTGAGGTCGACACCTCGGCCCAGCGGGGCGCCGAGCCCGCGCCCTCGGCCGCCGAGGCGCGCGAGGTGACGCTGCCCATCCCCATCGCCCCGCCGTCTCGGTAGGTCAGCCACCTGTGCCTGACGAGGTTATGGATGCACGGCGCGGCCACACTGCCGCGCCGACGAGGCTCGCTACCCTCCGACCCGCTTGACCGGGTACTTATCACCAGCGAGGTGCATCGTAAAGCCGGCAACTTTGCCGTCGCGGACGTCAAAGTCGAGCTTGGCTGCCGTCCAGCGGAAGGCAAACTCGGTGGGCGAGCGGGGGATCAGGTCGATCACTTGTCCCGTCTCCATGTGCAGTTGGAGCTGCTCACCGTGGAGTTCGATCTTGCCGAAGTCGCCGAGGAGCGTCTTGTAGGCGCCGACGAACTCTTGCAGCTCCGCCGTCGAAAGCGCAACCACGGGCGGCGGCTCGCTTGCCGGGGGGCCTGCGGGAGGCGTTTCAGGCAGCTCACGCAGCCAGAGATTCCGATAGCGCACCGGATTGCCGTGATCCTGCAGCGAGATTGGCAGTTTCGGCTCTTGCGGCTCGTAGGGACGATTTTGCAGCCAGGCGGTCGGTCCCCAGATCTCGACGTTGTCCTGCACCAGGATCCCGTTGTGAACGACGGTAATCCGCGCCTTGCGCTCGACCGTGCCATCGGCGTGAAAACGGGGACGGCGGAAGAAGATGTCGTAACTCTGCCACTCGCCCGGCGGCCGGCAAGCGTTCACCAACGGCGGGTACTGCCCGTAAATCGCCGCGGCCTGACCGTCGGCGTAGGTTTCGTTGTCGTAGGAGTCGAGCACCTGCACTTCATAGAGCCCCATCAGGAAGACGCCGCTGTTGCCGCGGCCTTGCGAGCGTCCCTTGGCGGGAAGCGGAGCGGCCCATTCCACGTGCAACTGCACGTCGCCAAACTTGCCGGCCGAGTAGATATAGCCGCTGTTGGGGACCGACTCCATGTAGCCGTCGCGAGCGATCCATTTGGCCGGCCCCCCCTCGGCATCGCGCCAGCCGGAGAGGTCCTTACCATCGAACAGCACCACGGCATCCGCCGGCGGGGGCGCCGGGCAATCGCTCGCGGCCGGAGCGACTACCGGCGGACGCGGCCGCTGCATGTCGTGGGCCAGCCAACGAACCGGCTCTTGTGCGCCGGCAGGCAGAGCAAAGCCCGAGAGCAAGCAGACAAGCCAGAGGGCGACAATCGACGGCAAGCGCATGTGTGTGTTCCTGACCTGACGAAGGGGATTCGGGTTCTACCTTAGAAGCGGGCGGGCCGGCAAGCAAGCGCCGAGTCAGTAGCCGGCCGCGTGGCCGCTGATGCGGGTATCGGCGGCGGCCGTGATTTCGCCCGACTCGGGGTCGATCGCGATGCTGTGCGCATCGCCTTGCGCGGCGGCTTCGACCACTTTGTGCCCCAGATATTCGAGCTCGTCGACGAGTTGGGGCCGCTGCTCGCGCAGTTGCCGTTCGATGCGGACCGCGTCGGGAAACCAGGGGTGATGCCAGCGCGGTGCAGCGACGGCCTCGCGAACGCTCATGCCAAAGTCGATCGTGTCGGAGACGATGCATAGCACGGTGTTGATGATCGTCCTTCCCCCGGGGCTGCCGGTAATCAGCACGGTGCGGTCGTTGCGCAGCACGATCGTGGGGCACATCGAGCTGAGCATCCGCTTGTGCGGCGCAATTAGGTTGGCCTTGGTGCCGATCCGGCCCGACGAATCGGTCACGCCGGGGAGCCAGCCGAAATCGTTCATCTCGTCGTTCAACAAGAAGCCTGCACCGCGGACGACGACGCGGCTTCCGTAGCTGCTCTCGAGCGTGTAGGTCAGGCTGACGGCCAGGCCGGCGCGATCGATGACCGAGAGGTGCGTGGTTTGCGGGCTCTCGGGTGCGAGTGAAATATCTCCGGCCAGGTCTTGGCTGCGCGTCGCGCGGCGCGGATCGATGTTGGCCGCCAGGTCGCGCGCGTACTCTTTCGAGGTCAGTCTGGCGGGGATCGCGACAAAGTCGGGGTCTCCCAGGTAACGGGCTCGATCGCGATAGGCGCGGCGCATGGCTTCGATGGTCAGGTGCACGTTGCGAACCGACCAGCGATCGCGGTCGAGGTCGAATGTCTCCAGGATGTTCAGGGCTTCGATCAGCGTGGTTCCGCCCGACGAGGGGGGCGGCATCGTAACGAGCTGGTAGCCGCGGTAGCTGCCGCGGAGGGGTTCGCGCCGTTTGGCTGAATAAGCCCGCAGATCGGCCGCCGTGATCAGGCCCGCGCCAAGTTGCATCTCCGCGACAATTTTGTCGGCCGTTTCGCCGGCGTAGAAGCCGTCAGCGCCCTGCGCCGCGATTCGCGCCAGCGTTTTGGCCAGCTCGGGCTGAACCAGACGATCGCCTGCTTGCCATGAGCCACCGTCGGGCTTGCCGAACACTCGGTGCAGCTCGGCGAACTGCTGCTTGTCGCTCGTGCGCAGCAGCTCGTTTAGCGATTGCGCATTGGCGCCGTCGAGGGCGAAGCCGGAGCGTGCCAGCTCGACCGCCGGTCTCACCACATCCGCCCAGGCGAGAAGCCCATGCTGGCGGTGGGCGAGCTCGAGCCCGCGGACGGTTCCCGGCACGCCCACGCGACGGTGCGGCGTGCGCCGGGCGGGATCGACAAACATGGTCGGGGTGGCGGCCGCTGGCGCGACTTCGCGAAAATCGTAGGCGTCGGCGTTCCCGTCTGGTCCGGCGACGACCAGAAAGCCGCCGCCGCCGAGATTGCCAGCCGCCGGATAGGTGACTGCCAGAGCGAAGGCGGTCGCCACCGCGGAGTCGACCGCACTTCCCCCTTGGCGGAGCGCGGCCAGACCAATTTCAGAGGCGGGCTCGCTGACGCTCACCACGGCCCCCTGGCGGCAGCGCACCGTCGCTTCGGCGGCGCCGCCGGCGGCGGTCCACGCGAGGTGCATCAGCGCGGCGAGAAGTGAGATTCTCAGCATCAGAAGAGCGAGAGGATCGGCGTTCCCTCGCAGATGCGGTGGGGACGCTGTTGTTGATCGTAGATCAAACCGTCGCCCGGGACGCCCAAGGCGTGCTGGATCGTCGCGAGCAAATCGGAAGGGGAAACGGGATTGTCGGTCGGATAGGCGGCGTGCCGGTCGCTCGCGCCGAAAATCTGCCCGCCGCGAACGCCTCCCCCCGCGAGCACGGCCGACTGGCAGGCGCCCCAGTGGTCGCGGCCGACGTTCTTCGCATCGTTGATCTTGGGGGTGCGGCCGAACTCGCCGTAGGCCGCCACCAGGGTTTCGTCCAATAGCCCGCGCTGATCGAGGTCTCCCAGCAGCGCGGCGAAAGCCCGATCGAACGAGGGCAGCAGGTACGGCTGCTTGAGCATCTCGTAGCCGGTAATCGACCCGAGCAGGCCGGTGCCGCCGTGATTGTCCCAGACATTCGAGATCTGTCCGGTGGGCGCGAGGTACATCCAGACCACCGTGACCAGTCGCACACCCGACTCGACGAGCCGCCGCGCGAGGAGAAAGCTCTCGCCGTATTCGTTCCGGCCATACAGGTCGCGAATCGCGGCGGGCTCGTCCTCGAGACGAAACGCGCGCTTGGCCGCCGGATCGGCCAGCAGCGCCAACGCCTGCTGGCGGAAGGCGTCGAGACTGCTCACGGCCGGATCACGCTGCCAGCGCGCGTCGTGCGCCTCGAGTACCTCGAGCAGGCCGTGTCGGGCGAGGAGCCGTGTGTCGTTCAGGCCCGCGATCGGCTCGAGGTTCTCCAACGGCGCATCGTAGCGCCCCGCCAGCGGGCGGACTTCGAACGGGTCGTGCCGCGGTCCGAGGAAGCCGGCGTAGGTTCCGGCGTAGGTGACCCCGTCGTGCCCCAGCGGGCGGGGAACCGTCACGCTTGTGGGCAGCGAACCTGGTCCGAAATGGTGCGAGAGGACGCCCCCCAGGTCCGGAAAGTCATGCCGCGAGCGCTGATTCGCCGGCACGACCAGGTTGGGTTTCGCTCGGCCCGTGAGCGTGTGATAGACCGACGGCTCGTGGGCGTTGCTGTCGTGCGTCAGCGAGCGGACGATCGCCAGTTTGTCGGTGTGCCGCGCAACCAACGGCAATTGATCCGAGACTTGAATGCCCGGCACGGCGGTGTCGATCGGGGCGAAGAGACTGCGGATGCCCTCGGGAGCCTCCGGCTTCATGTCCCACATATCCTGCTGCGGCGGACCACCCCACAGGTACAGCAGGATGCACGAGCGGGCCTTCGGTCGCGGGGCCGTCTCGTGGCTCCATGCCGCGGCCCGATCCGCCCTGAGCAGTTCGGACAGCCCCCAGGACCCCAGGCCGAATTGCCCCAATCGCAGCATGGCGTCGCGTCGATGCAGCATCCGAGGGGTCTCCCTGGCGGGGCGGGCGCGTGTGCGGGCGATCCTGCGATCGGTTGCCTTTACCCCGCGCGGCAGCTACCAGAGGTATAGCCAGTGGGCGCCGCTGGGACAAGAAAAAGGGAGAAGCGTCGCCCCTGAGTACGCAAACGCGTTGCCGAGTCTCCTGGCGAGACGAGCAGCGATCGACCACGCTCCGCGCGTCGGGTTCGGGCGCTCACGTGCCCGGCTCGGGTTGCGACCAAGCGCGATCCGGCCCTGAGGGCTGAGGCAGAATCACCGGCAGGCGACGGGGCAGCACTCCGAATCGGAAGTGCGTGTCGCGCAGCGGCTCGCCGTCGAGGTTGATGTAGAGGGGCTGCTCCGCCTGGATCTCGAGTGCCGGGACTTGGCGATAGAGAATCTTCTCGCCCGGCTGTTTTCCCAAGTTGAGCAAATCGTGCAGGACCTGTCCCCAGGCATCGACGGGAACGTTAGGAACGACAAGCACGTCCAATAACCCATCGTCCAACACGGCGCGCGGACCGACGACGTAACCACC
>JAEUIK010000684.1 GCA_016793185.1 Planctomycetaceae bacterium
GCGGAAAGATGAACTCGTTCTGAGCGTGGTATTCCTTGAGGATGTCGTTCTGCAGCGTGCCGCGGAGTTGATCCCAGGCCACGCCCTGCCGCTCGGCCGTCACGAGGTAGAAGGCCAGAATGATGGCCGCCGGAGCGTTGATCGTCATCGAGACCGAGACGGCCCCCAGGTCGATGCCGCCGAAGAGCTGTTCGGCGTCGCCGACATGGTCGATGGCGACTCCGAGGCGTCCCACTTCGCCGACCGACGTGGGGTGGTCGCTGTCGAGCCCCATCAAGGTGGGCAGGTCGAAGGCGGTGCTGAGCCCTGTCTGTCCCTTTTCGAGCAGGAACTTGAACCGGCGATTGGTCTCCTCGGCCGAACCGAAACCGGCAAACTGCCGCATGGTCCACAGCCGGCCCCGGTATTGATTGGCGTGAATACCGCGCGTGAAGGGATATTGGCCCGGGTAGCCGAGCTTCTCTTCGTACTCGGCCGTGATCTCGTCCGGCAGGCCCAATGGCTCGACCGGCCGGCCGCTGACCGTAGTCAGACTGGTGTCCCGTTCGCGGGCCTGAGCCAGCGCTTTGCGCCACTCAGCATACGCAGTGGTTCTGGCGTCGGTTGCCATAGTCAAAACTCACGAGCCAATCATAGGGGCGTTGTAGCTTCTTTCCCACGTCCCGCCACGCCGGGAAGTGGGGAGGGCGAAGGCGTCGGTTTTGCGCGGGTCTCTTGCTCGCCGCATATCTGTCGAGTCGCCACGCGCCAGCGGGGCTGGCCCCTCATCCGGCCTGCGGCCACCTTTTCTCCGCCATGCCGGGAGAAGGGGATAACAGCACTTCAACCTTACTCGCGTTCGACGATCATCGCCACGGCATTTCCCCCGCCAAGGCAGAGGGAGGCGAGACCCCGCTTGAGCCCCTTGGCGGCCAGTGCATGCAGCAGCGTGACCAGCACCCGGGCGCCGCTAGCACCGATCGGGTGCCCCAGGGCGATCGCCCCGCCATGGACGTTGGTCTTGGCGTGGTCGAGTTCCAGGGGGCGCATGCAGGCGAGACTCTGAGCGGCAAAGGCCTCGTTGAGCTCGAACAGGTCGATGTCAGACGCCTTCATCTGGGCCTTGTGCAGCACCTTCTGCACGGCGGTCACCGGGGCAATGAAGATCTCCTTGGGCTCAACGCCGCTGGTGGCGCTGGCCACGATCCGGGCCTTGAGCGGCGACGCACTCTCGCGAGCGTAACGCTCCGACACGACGAGCACCGCCGCCGCGCCGTCGCTCAGCTGCGACGAATTGCCGGCCGTGACCGTTCCGGCCGGGTCGAACGACGGCTTGAGCGCGGCCAGCTTGTCGAGCGCGGTTTCCGGACGCGGACCTTCGTCGCGATTCACGATCGTCGGCCCCTTGCGCCCCGGCACGCTGACCGGGACGATCTCGCTGTCGAACGCTCCTTGCGCGATCGCGGCCGCCGCCCGGGCATGACTCTCGACCGAGTACCGATCCTGGTCCTCGCGGCTGACGCCTCGGCTGGAGGCGATGTAGTCGGCCTCGGCCCCCATCGACATATTCTCGATCGCGCACCACAGGCCGTCGTGGAGCATCGAGTCGATCACCTGCTGATTGCCGAACTTCCAGCCCTCGCGGGCGCCCATGATCAAGTGCGGTGCCCGGCTCATGCTTTCCATGCCGCCCGCGACGATGCAGTCGGCATCGCCCGAGCGGATGGCCTGACTGGCGAGCATGACCGCCTTGAGGCCCGAGCCGCACATCTTGTTGATCGTCAGGGCCGCGACCGTGGCGGGCAAGCCGGCAGCAAGAGCTGCCTGCCGTGCCGGTGCCTGCCCGAGGCCGGCGCTGAGGATGTTGCCCAAGATGACTTCGTCGACGCGATCGTAGGCCATGCCGGCGCGGCGGAGCGTTTCGGTGATGACCGCGGCCCCCAGCTTGGGCGCCGGTATCGACGCGAGTCCCCCTAAAAACTTTCCGATCGGCGTGCGGCAACCGGCCAAAATGTAGGCGTCGCTCATGCGGGCTCTTTCTGCGGTGAAGTGTGGAAGTCGTCACCCAATTATATCGGAACTCGCGGTCGGCTGTAGCGGGTCGGCCGGCGGCCGAGGGGCAGGATTCCCTGTGCCACCCCGCCAAACTGCGCTGCTAGGCCGAGCCTGCGCGCCCCGTTTGCCGGCGCGTTGCCGCGGCGGGTATTATTTCCGCTCACGCCCTGCCCCTAGCCGAGGACCTCGATGCGCACCGGCACCGCCGAACTTTTGGAACGCTTCCGCCAGAAGGACCGCCGCGCGCTGGCTGAATTGCTGACGCTCGTCGAACTGGGGGAAGCCCCGCCGCTGCCCGGGCCGGCCGGATATCCGCCGATTCCGACGCGCGTGGTCGGCATTACCGGCAGCGGCGGAGCCGGCAAGAGCACGCTGGTCGGCGAGCTGGTGTCGCACTTGCGCCGGCAGGGGCAGACCGTCGCGGTGTTGGCCTGCGACCCGCAAAGCCCCGTGACCGGGGGCGCGCTGCTGGGCGACCGCATCCGCGTGCGTTTCGAAGCCAACGACGAAGGGGTCTACTTTCGCAGCCTCTCGACGCGCGGCGCCGCCGGCGGAGTTTCGCAGGCCGTCCGGCCGGCAATCGAATGGCTCAAGGCGTTCGGGTTCGACGTCGTGCTGGTCGAAACCGTCGGCGTCGGCCAGGACCAGATCGGCGTGCGCGACGCCGTCGAGACGCTCGTGCTGCTGGTCACCCCGCACACCGGCGACGAAGTGCAATGGGAGAAAGCGGGCGTGCTCGAAGTCGCCGACATCGTGGTCGTCAACAAAAGCGACCTGAGCGGCGCGCAACGCGTGCGGCAACAACTCACGTCGGCATTGTCGCTCGGCCCCCAGGGGGCGCACGTGCCGATCCTCAGCACCACCGCGGCAACCGGGCAGGGGGTCAAGGAACTGTGGGAGGCGATTGAACAAAGACAGTAGCCTCGGGTTGAGTCATCGGCAATAATCGGACAGGTATTCACGAGCAGGTGAGTCGAAAGAACAGGACTGAATCATGTCGACTGAACCCTCGAACGAACTGGCTCAATTTCATAGCTACGTTGCCGCGTGCCTGGAACGGGGCGAGGTGCTTACTCCTGAGGATGTGCTCGACCGCTGGCGGTTGGAGCACCCGAGCCACGAGGAATTCGAAGAGTCAGTCGAGGCAATCCGTCAGGCTTTGGCCGATATGGATGCAGGCAATATCGGCGTGCCGTTGGCAGAGTTCGATCGCCGATTTCGCGAGCGACACGGCCTCTCATAGCGATGAGTCGCTATCTGGTCAGGATTACGCCGCTCGCCGAAGCAGACGCCGATGCGATCGTCGATTGGATCGCCATTCGTTCTGCGGCGGGCGCCGTCAACTGGTACGCTGCATTTTGGGCAGCCGTCGAATCGCTGGAGCGAACTCCGCTCGCGTACGGACTAGCTGACGAAGCGGAATCGCTCGGTCGTGAAGTTCGCCAGCGTTTGTTTAGAACGCCGCGAGGCCGTCTCTATCGGCTGTTGTATACGATTGAACCTGGCGAGGTTCGAGTAATTCGCGTCCGCGGACCAGGCCAGCCGCCGATCGCCGGTCGCGACCTGCCACCTCAACGCGATCTAAGTTGAAGATCTGCAATCAAGAGCCGGTGGTCGGACGTTTGGCTGACCGCAGTGCATGTCGCCAGTGGCTCGATCTGGCCAGCTGTCCAAACCTGGTCGATGCGCAACAGCGGAAACCGGTTCGGCAGCGTGCATCCCCAGCCCCGTCCGGACTCGGCAAACGCATCGGCATATTTTGGCCGCAGCAGTTCAAAGATCGCATCTCCGGCCGGCGCGTTGAAGTCGCCGGCGATGACAAGCGGCGCGTCGCCCGGGAACGCCTCCAAGTGATGGAGGATCATCGCCAGCTCTTGGCGGTGTTTTCGGCGGATATTCGCATAAGTTCGCCAACTATCGGCCGACCAGAAATCGAAGCGCACGGGCTGAGGGGCAAGTCGCAGGCTGACGACGTGCATTTCCGGCCAGCCGTCGAGACGAACCGCGGCGAGCAGGAACGGTCGACCGGCATCCGATTCGGGCTCAACCGCCGCAACCTCGCCACGCGCCAAGATCGCCGTATCGTTGTTCCAGGCCCAGCCGCCGAC
>JAEUIK010000066.1 GCA_016793185.1 Planctomycetaceae bacterium
TTCCGGCTCGGCTGACAAATCTGGCAGGTACTCCCGCAGCTCGCGAAGCGTCAAAACTCTCCCTTGCTCGAAGGGATCGATGACCAGGTCGATTCGCTGGTCCGCGGGCACGCTGCGGCGGTCGTCGTACTTCACCATGAACCGCCCCGGCAGCGCCAAGCCAGCCAGCGGCAAATCCACGCGACGCGCCACGGCCAGCACAACCTGCGACAACAGGATCGGCAACCCCCGCTTGGTCTCGAGCACGTAGACAATCGAGCTGTTCGCTGGATTTTCGTAGTCCTGGCGGTTGCCATCGAACGCCTCTTCGACGAACAGAACCTGCCGGATGGCTTCGACTGAGACCTTGGGATCCGCGTCCTTTACGGGCGTGCCAACCCGCTTACGGACTCGCTCGGCCAGGGCATCCAAGGCGGCGGCGACCGACGCGGTCCGCGCGTCGGGATCGACGATCTGCGCCACCAACATTAAGCCCGCCTCGAGATCGACGTCGCGGTCGTCGGCCGGTCGGGCCAGACGCTGAAACGCCCGCAATAGCTGCTGGTGCTCGATTTGGCGAACGATCTCGCGCGCCCGGGCCCGGACCTCGGCCGAAGGACTGGCGAGGGCCTGGCGAACTGGGGCGACCGCAGGCTCGCCCAGTTCGATCAACTCGCGCTGCGCGCGGCGGCGAACCTCGAAAGAGTCGTCGTCGAGCTGACGCACCAGCGCGACGATGGCTTCCGCGCTGACCGCGGTTGCGGGTTCGGCCGCAGTCGCGGAGAATTTCGAGCAGGCGCCGGCCAACACCAATAGCCCTGCCAGGGCTCGTCGCCAGGTTCTCCGGGATCGAATCGGGGCGTACATGCGCCGCATTATCGTCGGATGCTCCGCCGACCGCAAACTTCAGGATCAGGGCACCCGATGCATACATCCCAGGCTCGCACGCTCTTGATTGGTCTCGAAGGGGCGCTGGTCCTCGTGGCCATCCTGCTCGGTTGGGTGCTCGGTCAGCCCCCACTGCAGCACGCCTCACTTTCGGAGCGGGCTGCCGCCTGGGGAGTCGCCGGCACGCTGCCGATGCTGGCGGCGCTGGTGATCATCACCCGCTGGCCCCAGGGCCCGTGGCGCTCGCTGGTCGAATTGATCGACGAGCTGCTCGTACCGATGCTCCGCGGCTGGAGCTTTGGCGAGATGGCGCTGGCCGCCGCGCTGGCCGGATTCGGCGAGGAGATGCTCTTTCGCGGCGTGTTGCAGGAAGTGCTGCAGCGGGTTTTGGTCGATTGGGGGCTCCCCGTCCCCTGGCTGGCGATTCTCGCCGCGGGATTCCTCTTCGGGCTCGCCCACGCCATCTCGCTGGCCTATGTCGTCTTTGCGACGCTGGTGGGCATCTACCTGGGATGGCTCTACGTCTGGACCGGCGATCTGACGGCCCCGATCGTGACGCACGCGCTCTACGACTTCGTGGCCCTGGTGTACCTGGGGCGATTTCGCGGCGATCCCAGCTCCTACTGACGCAGGTGAATTCCACACCGCATGCTGCAAGTAGATGTTGCAAAGCAACTTGCGTCGCTGGCAGCCCAGGTCGTCCGGCCTCGGTGGCGGTGGGGAGGAACTTTTTGAATTTTCCCGCGAACCTCGGCGTCGATAAGGCGTCATAGCGTTAAACCCCGCTGAAGGGCCATCATCCGGCCGGTCAGACTGGGTAAGCCTGGAAAGCTGACACCGCCTGACTCGCGGTTGACCGGCCTCCAGGAGCGTGTCAGACTTGAAGTTCGCCGACCAACAGGCCGGCGGACGAAATGGCTCGTGAATCCGTTTCGTTTTTTTCTCTCCAGCCGCGCGATGCGCAGGATCAATCCGATGCGTACGAACATCATCAACCGCTCGATTACGACCGTCTTTGGTATTCGCCAAGACCGCGTCGTGAAGGCCGGTAATGATCGCTGTGCGCTAGCGCATGCGCGGCTTCTCCCTGCATGGCACATGCACGTGGCCATGGCCTGGCAAGCTGTCGACGCATTCAAGCGCGCCGGCAAACAGGCCTTTGCCGCGGCGGCCGCAGCAGCCGGATCCAGTTATCCGGTTACGCGGACGCGACTGGTTGAACCGGTTACGGTTCAGCCGGTGCCGCGGGCTTCCGTCCGACGAGGCTAAGGGCTCCCCAGAGCTGACTTAACTCGATCCGACGACGGAAGCGGCTGTTGCGGCCAACGCGCCCTTGGTGTGTCCATCCTTGGACCCACGCATTTGGGCAGCGTCCGCCGCGATCGACCGTCCGCTCTTGCGTTTGCCTCCTCCACGTACTCCAAGCCCGCAGGGATTTCAGATATGGCTACTTCATTGCTCGAGGAAGAAGAGACTGGCTGTCGGAGCGTCGCCGAACTCGTGTTGGCGGCGCAGGACGACGATCGCGAGGCGTTCGGCGAGCTCGTCGAGCGTTTCGAGCGGGCGGTGTTCGCCACGGCCTGGCGGCGGCTGCGGAACTACGCCGAAGCGCAGGAGCTGACCCAGGAGGTCTTCGTGCAGGCGCTGCGGAAGATCCGGCACCTGCGGCAGCCCGAGTGCTTTGGCGGCTGGTTGCGGACCATCACCGCGCGGCTGGCGATCAACCGGGCGGTCCGGCGGGCCGCGGCCATCTCGACCGAGCCCGAGACGCTGGCGGCCGCTTGCGTGGAACGGGAGACGCCGCTGACGGCGGCACTCTCGAGCGAGCGGTCGACGCAGGTCCGCGAAAGCCTCCAGCGACTCCGGCCGCTCGATCGCGACACGCTGGTCGCGTTCTACGTCAAGGGGCAGTCGTTGATCGAGATCAGCAACGAGTTCGCGTCGCCGGTCGGGACGATCAAGCGGCGGCTGCACGTCGCCCGCAAGCGGCTCGCCCGCGAGCTGGGGGACGTCTGCTCGGCGTGAGCGCCGCTGGCGGCCTTGAATGAAACGCGCCCGTGAGGTCCACCCGGATCTCACGGGCGTTTTTTTTGTGCTCGCAGTTCCCAACCGCGGGGTTCAACGAGCGCACTTCCACCCAGCGACAGCCAGCAACGTCCACCCGAGGATGAACGCGGTGCCACCCACGGGGACGATCGCCACGAATAGCTTCTGCTCGGTCAGGACCCAGGCGTAGAGTCCGCCGGAGAAGAGCAGGATCCCCAGGAGGAACGCGATCGCGGCGGCCGCGGACCATTTCGAGCGGGCGCCGGCCGATTGCTGCGCGAACGCGCCCGCAAAGCCGGCCAGGACGATCCCGATGGCGCTGGTGAGCTGATATTCGGCCGCCGTTTTGAAGTTCTCGAGCTGACGCGTGCGACGCGCGGCTTCCTCGGGACTCGACGCCTGGGCGGGGTCAAGCCGCGCTTCGAGCCCATGGGCGCCGAAAGCCCCCGCGGCAACCGCCAACGCGGCCAGTAATCCGCCGGCCAAGAGTAACGTTCGCGGTTGCACGAGATTCACCTTCGAGTTGAGACCCCGGGGATGCCACTGGCCGTGCCGATGCGGACCGAGCCGAGCTCCTGGGCGGACGCAGGGCCACGCTCGCGTTCTGATTCTCGCCGATGGGCGGCGCAAGAAAAAGGGCGCCATCCTGCCGATGGCGCCCTCAAAGTTCTGCCTTGTCAGGTCCGCCAGCCTCTTACGGGGCCGCTGGCGGGGTCGCGTTGAGACCCAGCAACGACTCTTCCTCCTCCTGGATGATGATCCGCGGAGTGACCATCATCATCAGGCTTTCGGTCTCGCGGCCGATGCCGACGTTCTTGAACAACCGGCTGACGTAGGGGAGCTTGTTGAGAATTGGCACGCCAAACTCGGTGCGCCCTTCGCTCAAGCGTTTGATGCCGCCCAGGAGCACGGTTCCACCGTCGGGTACGCTGACAGTGGTCGTCACCGTCACGAAGGAGAACGTGGGCAACTGCACCGTGGTGCCTTCGGTGATCGTCGTGACCTCGTCCTCGCGGGCTGAGGTGTTGTCTTCCGGACCGTCCGAGCCGCTCCGTTCGGTCGTCGTGCTCGAACCGTTGAAGGTGAACGTGTCGACGTCGCCGATATGGCTGAAGAACGGCACGATCGTCAAGCGGACGAAGCGCCGGTCGCTCGACACGACGGCCTGCACCGTCATGAACGTACCTTCCGACAAGATGATGATCACCGGCTGCTGGGCCGCGGCAAAGTCGCCCACCACCGGGATCACGCTGATGACGAACGGGCTTTGCGACGTATCCGAAACGGTCGCCTGCTGCCCGTTGAAGAGCGTAACCTTGGGCGCCTGCAGCACGTTGCTGCGGCGATCTCCCTGGGCCGCGTTCAGGAAGAAGTAGCTTTCGACCTGGCTGAGGATCGCGAAGCCAAAGCTCGCACCCGCCGCCGGATCGAATCCGCCGAACTGCGGCACGGCCAGCGTGAAGCTATCCTGCCGGAACGGCACGTCGAGATCGCTCGAGAAGACGTTGGGAGCCGAGAGACCGACCGAGACCGCCTGGCTGCGCGTCAGGTTGCGGTCCTGGATGTCGCGGGGCACACCGCCATTGGTGCCGAACGGCGGCGACTGGTAGGTCGTCGAGCTGTTCGGATCGGTCCGCCCGAAGATCTGGAACGGCCGGTCGATGTTGCTGTTGATGTCGAAGTCGAAGTCGATGCCGATCCGCTCGAAGAAGTTGTCGTTGAGCGTGATGAAGCGGACTTCGATCGTGACTTGCAGATCCTGCAGGCGGCGCAGCTGGGCGAGAAGGTCGCGAATCTGATCGTGAACCTCTTCGGTGTTGCTGACGACGAGGCTCAGGTTGCCGCGGAATGGAGAGATGGCCCCCTGCCCGCCCACTTCGTCCCAGGTCGTGGGAGCGATGGTGGTGGTAATCAGGCGAATGAGACTGTCGTAGTCGGCCGCCGCACCGCCGCCGGCCCCGCCTGGACCAACGGGCTGCGTGGCCCCGGAGAGCGAACCGGCCAGCGTCCCGCGATTGTCGCCGACGTGCGTCTGCGCGAGGATTTGCGGATTGATCACGCCCGCGTTCGGGGTTCCGTCGCGGCTGGCGACCACGGCCATGGGGCTTTGCCCGCCGAAGCCGGGCGCGCCGTTGTAGCCGAGCGTGTTGTAAGCCTCGGCCAAAGCGCTGGCCATGCCCATCCGCGGCCCCGGCACGAAGTTCGGAATCGGGATCACCAGGTCGGCGACCGGGTAGGTCTTGGGAACGATGTTGCCGTCCTTGAACTGCTCGCTAGTGACCTTGAGCACTTCGTCCTTGATGATGTAGCTGAGATGCAGTTCTTCGAGGATCAGGTTCAGCGCGCTCTTGAGCGAGATCTCCTGGTTCAGGTCGATCGTCACCGGCGTGTCGGTCGTGACGCCCTCTTCGGACAAGCCGAGCTGGTCGATGTGGAGGTTGATCTCAGCGAGCTTCGCCAGGTAATTCAGCACCTCGATCAGCGGGGCATCCTTGAATTGCAGCGACACCGGCGTGCGGAGCTTGCGGATGATCTCCAGCTCGCGCTCGTTGCGGGCCGGCTCGTCGCCGGGGAAGCTCTTCCGCCGGTCGGTCAGCAGCTTCCAATCTTTGGGATTGCCGAACGAGATCGGATTGCGATCGTCGAACGGCTTGCTCGAGTGCTCGACGCTATCCAACGCGGCCACGAAGCCCGCTTCTTTATCGTCCCGCAAGTCGCCCGAGTTCATCGCGCGACGCGAGAAGCGGCTGGTCCATTTCAACTGCTGCACCACCGGATTGTCGGGCGCCATCTCCTCGGCCTTGCGGGCGATCACGTCGGCTTCGTGGAACCGGCGCTCGTCCATCAGCTGGTTGAACTCGTTGACCAGCGACGCCAGGCGATTGTCGACTTCGACGCGCAGGTTCTGCTCGCGGTCGATCTCGGCCTTGGTCGCGGCGTTCTGCTCCTTGAGCTCGATCTGGGCGCGATTGGTCACCAGGTATCGCTCGGTCTCGGTGATCGCCCGGTCGATTCGCAGCAGGTACTGCTTGCGCTGCACGTCGTCGACACTGGAGTTTTCCGTCGTGGCGCGCAGTTCCTTGAGAATCGCGATCGCCTGCTTGGGATCATCCGAATCGCGCAACTTGCGGGCTTCGGCCAGCCCCCGCGAAACTTGCGAAGAGAGCTGCCGCGCGGCCACCTGTTGCTCGGCCGTCGTCTTGTTGAGCAGCGAGCCCGGCAGCGTGCCGGGAGCATCCGGCGGCGGGGCTTCCGCTTCCTCGGCGGTCACATCCGCGGCGGGCGCGGGCATCAACTCACTCACTGGCGCGGTGGCGGACTCGACCGCCTGGCTGAGCTGCGTCAGGTGCCCTTGGAGTCGGAGTCGGACGTCGGGCGGCAAGGCGTCGTTGAAGGCGCCCGCCTGACGGAAGTAGACCAGGGCCGTGTTGCGATCTCCCCCAGCCAGCGAATTCTCGCCCCGCTCGATCAAACCGAGGGCCTGCTCCAGGTCCGCGGCCACGGCCGCGGGATTGTTGTTCTTGAGGGGCTTGGCTCCCCCCTCCGGCTCCACGGCATTTGCCGGGGCCCCGGTCGGCGGGAAGATCGCCGGCTCGCCGGGAGTTCCGGCTCCGGGCGCCTCGGCGTCCGGCGGAAAGTCAAAGGCTGAGGGTTCATTGGCCGTCACCCGCGCGTTATGCGTGCGATCGGTCTGCGGCGAGTGCAACGCCCGCTCGACGCCGCTGGCGCCCTGAATGGGCTCTTGCGCCCCGGCCAGTCGGACGCCGCTCGCTTGCTGAGCCTGGGCGATTTCGAGCAGCAACTGCTCGGGGCGGTCTTCTTCGGCCGCGAAGAGCGCCTCGGGCACATGCAGGGCCTCGGCCTGGCGCGCCAGTTTGCTGGCCTG
>JAEUIK010000183.1 GCA_016793185.1 Planctomycetaceae bacterium
GTCGTCTTGCCCGGGTTCGCTAAGCCGCAAACCTTGCCAAAGGCAGGTCGGCGCGAACGACAGGATGCGACGCCCATGCCGGCCCCCGCGAAAAATCGCGGGTTACTTCCGCCAGGCGAATTCGGTGGGCACGTCGGCGCCGGTGATCTCGCGGCGCACAACGCTCCAGAACTCGCGGATCCGCGCCCGCACGGGCAGCGTCTCCATCCCCAGCACTTTATAGACAAGTCCCGCCTCATTCGGCAGGCGACTGATGCCGGCAGCCCAACCCTCGGTCTCGTTGCGCTCGGCGCCCACCTGCGCAAAAATCGCGTCGGCGTGGGGTCTGGGAGTGACGACCAACACATTGCCGAAGACGTCGTATGGACCCATGACTCCGCTGGCGCGGACGGGGCGCCGGCCGGGCTCGACGACGAACTTTTCGACAAACAACTCCTCTCCGGTCGGTCGCTGCGCGGCGACTGTCGACGAGAAGAGGTCGTACTCGAACAACTCGCCAGCGCGATAATACTTGCGCCCCCCCAGCAGGATCTCGGAGTAAATCAGCGACGCTGTCGGGGCGATGTCGATGTGGGTGCGGGTCAGGAACCGCGCGTGCCGGTGCGGAATCAGCGGATCCGGCAGGTACTCGAGGTAGGCGCCGTCGGCCAGGGTGAGCCGCTGGTACTGGATCGCATGGTTTGCATCCATCTCGTGGATCTTGGTCGCAGACTGCGTGGTCACGTGGGCGTCGGCAGCGGGCCCGACGGCAATCTCGATGACGTTGCGATCGCCCTGCAGGATTCCTCCGGCATTCGAGATGATGAACACGCATGGCAAATCGGGGAGCGCCTCGTCCCAATACAGCGCCTGCTGCACCAACAACGGTGCTCGACGATCGAGATCGATCAACTGACTCTTGGCGCCGCGCCGCTCGAAGCCGAGCCGCAGATAGCCGTTCTTGCCCGGCGAACCGCTCGGCAACTGCGGAGGCTCGTCGAGATAAAGCAGCAATTCGCGCGGCACTCCGGTTGGCCATGTTGCGGCGCAGCGTGCAAGCGCCTCGCGAAAGCCGGCCGTCTCGACGGACATCAGGTCACCGGCTCCTTGAGCTGCAGATCGAACAGGGCTTGCTCGCGAATCAGTTGCACCAGTTCCGGAATCCCCTCGCCCGATTTGCAGTTGGTGAACAGAAACGGTTTCTGGCCCCGCATACGGCGCGAATCGGTTTCCATCACTTCCAGACGGGCCCCGACGTAGGGGGCGAGGTCGGTCTTGTTAATGACGAGAATGTCCGACTGCGTGATGCCCGGGCCGTTCTTCCGCGGGATCTTGTCTCCCGCGGCGACGTCGATCACGTAAATGAAAAAATCCACCAGCGCTG
This sequence comes from Planctomycetaceae bacterium, assembly GCA_016793185.1. Classification (GTDB taxonomy): domain Bacteria; phylum Planctomycetota; class Planctomycetia; order Pirellulales; family JAEUIK01; genus JAEUIK01. The sequence continues at coordinate 1,364 of JAEUIK010000183.1, forward strand.
GGCTGAAGGTCAAGGTGAGGTTGTCGCCCCCGCTTTCGATCAACACCAGGTCGGTGTCCGGAAATCGGCTTTCCATGTCTTCGACGGCCGCCAGATTCATGCTGGGGTCTTCGCGCACAGCCGTGTGCGGGCAGGCGCCGGTCTCGACGCCCAGGATCCGCTCTTCGATCAGGATGCCTTTGAGCGTGCGCTGCACGTGCTTGGCGTCCTCCGTGGTCACGACGTCATTCGTAATGACGAGGACTTTGACCCCCATCTCGACGAACATGGGAGTAATGGCTTCGATGATTGCCGTCTTGCCCGAGCCGACAGGCCCGCCGACGCCGATCCTGGAAATCTTCTTCATAATGTGCTCCTGCGACGCGCGCCGGTAGCGCTCACGTCAGTTCATGAACATGCGGATCTCGGCCTTCAGATGCGCCGCTGCCGCGATGTCGGCTAGCGGCGCGAATGTTTGCATATCTTCCAGCGCGGCGGCGGCCACCTGTTCGTAGGCGGCGTGGGCCCACGAGTTCACCTCGAACAAAATCGACTGCGCATCGAGATAGCTGATCTTCATCAAGCGCAGCGACGCGCTGATCATCATCGAGGTTACGCCGTACAGGTGGGCCGCAAATGCGTCGCGCTCGCCCAACTGCAGGGCGGCAAAGACGAGGGCTTGCGCCACCGGGTAGCTCCCCGGCGTTTCGCCCGCGCGAATCGCGGCCAGCCAACTTGCCACGACGTCGCTCGGGATGACGTGCTCGGCCAATTCGGCCAGCTTGCGCCCCATGCGCACGGTCATGGTTCGAGTTTCTTCATTCAGCTTGCGGTTCAGCACGCTCTGGTCGATCCGGCGGATCCGGCCAAGATCGCCGGCACGGGCCGCGCGTTGGGCATGCAACAAGGCGATTCCGTCGCCGCTGGCCGCTTGCTCGGCGGCCGTCTGCACGAATTCCCGCAGGCTCGCCAAATCCCGGACCGCCCCCAGCTGCACGGCCGACTCGAGTCCGCCCGAAAAGGAGAACGCCCCGACCGGCAGTACCGAGTCGCCAAACTGCAGCACGCGCAGCAGTTGCGAGATCGCGGGGAGCGCGGAGGCGGAAGCCGCTTCGTAGGGGTCAGGCCGCGGAATGTGCAGCATGCGATTCGGCCTCGCCCGCGAGTTACCGGTTTCAGGGTGACCCCCTCCTTACGAGCGGCGGCTCGCCAGGAAGTCGGGCCTTTAGCCACCGTGATGGTGATGGTGATGATGAGGAGGATGCGAGTGCCCGTGCGCATGCGCCGAGGGTTCGCCCGGGAGGTGCGAATGCGGCGTCGCGTCGGCGCCGCCAAACAGCCGCCGGGCCTCATGCGGCGTCAGGTAGGGAATCACTTCGCTGCCGGCGATGAATTCGTAGGTAATTCCTGCAAACGCATGGGTCTTCATGACCGACGCCATCACCTTTCGATCGACGGTGAGGGGAACGTAGACCGCGGTCTCCTTGACAACCGCCGGCCAATGCTGGTTACCCAAGGCGTGTCCGA
>JAEUIK010000219.1 GCA_016793185.1 Planctomycetaceae bacterium
ACCAACTATCCCCAAGGGCAGTACCTGGCCGATTTTCTCACCGACCGCGCGGTCGATTTCATCAACCGGCACAGGGATCATCCCTTTTTCCTCTACCTGCCGCACTTTGGCGTCCACGGCCCTCACGACGCCAAGCCCGAACTGGTTGCCAGGTTTAAGCCGAAGCCCGGCGTGGGGGGCCACAACAATCCGACGTACGCCGCGATGATTGCGAGCGTCGATGAGAGCGTCGGCCGCATCCTGCAGACGCTGGACGAGCTCGGACTGGCCGAGAATACGGTCGTCGTCTTTACCAGCGACAACGGCGGCGTCGGCGGCTACCTGGCTGAGGGAATCCAGCGCACCAATGCCGTCACCGACAATGCCCCGCTCCGGAGCGGCAAGGGCAGCCTCTACGAAGGGGGCACGCGCGTTCCCCTGATCGTGCGCTGGCCAGGAAAAGTCGCGCCGGGATCCGAGTGCCGGCAACCGACGATCCACGTCGACTTCTATCCAACGCTGCTCGAAATCGCCGGGGCCGAATCCCCGCGGCATGTCCTCGACGGCGAAAGCCTGGTTGCCCTGCTCCAGAAGCCGGCGCAGCCACTCCAGCGCGCGGCGATCTTCCAGCACTTTCCCGGCTATCTCGGCGCGCCGGCCGGAATGTGGCGGACCACCCCGGTCACCACGATCCAACAGGGTGACTGGAAGCTCATGGAATTCCTCGAAGACGGCTCGTTGGAGCTCTACAATCTCCAGGAAGACATCGGCGAAGCGAAGAACCTGGCGACCACGCAGCCCGAAAAGGCCCGCGAGCTGCACCAGCGGATGACCGCCTGGCGTCAAGAGATTCAGGCGCCGATGCCCGGCAAGAACACCGGCGAGACCCCGATCGTCAAGAAGAAGCGCAAGGCGAAGGCGACGTAGCCCCCGCATCATCTGGCGTCCGTTTGCCAAGCGCGCCGTGCGCGGCCATACCCGGCGTTCAGCTACTGCTGCCAATCGATTCGGCGAGACTCTTCACGTGAAACAACTCTTGCTGTTCCTGCTGGTCGTGGGATGGTCGAGCGCACCAGCAGTGCGGGGCGCCGAGCCGGCAGCCCGGGCACGCCCCAACATCTTGTTGATCTGCGTCGACGATTTGAAGCCGATTCTCGGCTGCTACGGCGATCGGCTCACCCGGTCGCCGCACATCGATCGGCTCGCCGCGCGGGGCATCCTCTTCGAGCGCGCCTATTGCAACCAAGCGGTCTGCTCGCCATCGCGCAACGCGCTGTTGACCGGACTCCGCCCGCAAACGCTGGGAATCTATGATCTGGCGACGAACTTTCGCGTGGCGGCCCCGCAGGCGATTACCTTGCCGCAGTATTTCCGACAGCATGGCTATCGGACGGCTTCGCTGGGAAAGGTGTTTCACGTCGGCCACGACAACCACGACGACCCCGCCTCCTGGTCGGTCCCCTCCTTCCGGCCCGGGGAGCGCGCTGAGGCGCCGGTCGCCGCGGCGGTCGCGCCCGCCCCACAGGAGCGCAAGAAGAAGTCGAAGGCCAAACGGGGACCAGCCTACTCGGCGGATGACGTCGCTGACTCCGAGTACGGCGACGGCAAAGTCGCCGACGAGGCAATCCGCCGCTTGCAAGCGGCGCGCGCAGCGCCGGCGGAACCCTTTTTTCTCGCCGTCGGTTTTGTGAAGCCGCATCTCCCCTTCGTGGCGCCCAAGAAATACTGGGACCTCTATCAGCGTGCGGACTTCGAATTGGCCAGCCGGCGCGAGCTGCCGGCGGGCGCGCCGAGCTACGCCGGGCAAAAGAGCGGCGAGCTCCGCAACTATCGCGGCATCCCCGCCGAAGGTCCCCTGCCCGACGACCTCCAGCGGACTCTCATCCACGGCTACCATGCCGCCACCAGCTACACCGACGCCCAAGTCGGCCGCGTGCTGGCCGCGCTCGACGAGACGGGTCTCGCCGCCAACACGATCATCGTCTTTTGGGGCGATCACGGCTGGCACCTGGGGGATCATGGCATGTGGTGCAAGCACACGAACTACGAGCAAGCCGCGCGCATTCCCCTGCTGCTCGTCGCACCCGGCGTCACCGCACCGGCCAGCCGAACCAAGGCCTTTGCCGAATCGGTCGATATCTACCCCACGCTGTGCGAGCTCGCGGGCGTGCCGATCCCGGCCGGTCTCGACGGCAGCAGCCTGCTCAGCGTCGCCCGGGATCCGCGAGCCGGCGGTAAGGATTCGGCCCTGCACGTCTACCCGCGGGGCGAGCGCATCGGTCGCGCCATTCGCACCGAGCGTTATCGCCTGGTCGAATGGAAAGTCCCCGGATCGTCTCCCGACACGGCCGAGTTCGAGCTGTACGACTACGAAAATGACCCGCTCGAAACTCAGAACCTCGCCGACACCGAGCCGGAGACCGTGGCGCAACTCCGCGCCCTGCTGGCGAAGCATCCCGAGGCTCGCCCGCAGGTTGATCGGCCCGCCGAGGCGGTCGCACCTGGGAGCTGAAAGCGCGGAGCAGTTCCAGGCTTACCAACGAGGTGCGCGCTCCGCGACCGCGTGGCTTAGTCCAGCCGGAAGAGCGTCCGCGCATTTCCCGACCAGATCTTGGCCAGGTCCGTGGCCGGCAGGTTCAGGCTCGCCAGCGCTCCCGCGATCAGCTCCGGCTCGACCCAGGGATGATCGCTGGCGAATAAAAGACGGTCGGCGCCGACATAGTCGTAGGCCAGCTTCATCCCCAGCGGCCAGGGAGAGACGACGTCCATCCAGATCTGCTTGAGGTACTCGCTCGGGGGCCGTTTGAGGTACTTCGGGCCGCGCTTCAGGACCTGCGTCTGGTGGTCGAGCCGCCCCACGATATAGGGATACGTGCCGCCCAGATGCGGACAGACGAGCTTCAGTTTCGGCAGCTCGTCGAGCATGCCCGACATGATGATCCGCGTGAGTGCGATCGTGTTGTCGAACATATTGCCCAGCGAGCTGGTCATCTCGTAACCCGAGACGAACTCGGTGGTCAACGGCTTGGCGGGGTGCAAGAGCACCGGGATCTCGAGCTCGACGGCCTTTT
>JAEUIK010000226.1 GCA_016793185.1 Planctomycetaceae bacterium
ATGCGATCGTGCCAGACTTCGAAAAGTTGGGCGTCTTTTACCTGGGGCGCGAGTACGACATCGACCACGACCGCCCACTCGATGACCTGCTCCTGTACGAGTCGAAAGACTTGCTGACGCACGCGGTGTGCGTGGGCATGACCGGCAGCGGCAAGACGGGGCTCTGCCTGACGCTGCTCGAAGAGGCCGCCATCGACGGCATCCCGGCCCTGGTGATCGACCCCAAGGGGGACCTCGCAAATCTCCTGCTCACCTTTCCACACCTGCGCCCCGAGGACTTTCAGCCCTGGGTGCACGCCGACGACGCCCGGCGGCGCGACCTCTCGGTCGAGGAGTACGCCCGGCAGCAGGCCGAGCTTTGGACCAAGGGCCTGGCCGAGTGGGGGCAAGATGGCGCCCGGATCCAGCGCCTGCGCGACGCCGCGGACTTTGCCGTCTACACGCCCGGCAGCAGCGCCGGACTGCCGATCTCGGTGCTGCGGGCCTTTGCAGCGCCTGCCGAAACGGTGCGCGGCGACGCGGAACTGTTGGCCGATCGCGTGAACTCGACAACCAGCGGGCTGCTGGCGCTGGTAGGTCTCGACGCCAATCCGCTGGAAAGCCGCGAGCACATTCTATTGGCGACGCTGTTGGATCGCGCCTGGCGTGCGGGCGAGAACCTCGACCTGCCGGCGCTGATCCAGCAGATTCAGAATCCGCCCATCGCCAAACTGGGCGCGATCGACGTCGATTCGTTTTTTCCCGCCAAAGAGCGGTTCGCCCTGGCGCTGCGGCTCAACAATCTGCTCTCAGCCCCCGGCTTTGCCAGTTGGCTCGAGGGGGAATCCCTCGACATCGGTTCGCTGCTCCACACGCCGACCGGCAAGCCGCGGATCGCCATTTTCTCAATCGCCCACCTCGACGACTCGCAGCGAATGTTCTTCGTCTCGCTGCTGCTCAATGAAACGCTGGCCTGGGTCCGCGCGCAAGCAGGCACGACCAGCCTGCGCGCGCTCCTGTATATGGACGAGATCTTCGGTTACTTCCCGCCGGTCTCGAACCCTCCGTCGAAGAAGCCGCTGTTGACGCTCCTCAAGCAAGCCCGAGCCTACGGCTTGGGAGTCGTGCTGGCGACGCAGAATCCTGTCGATCTCGACTACAAGGGGCTGGCCAACGCCGGTACCTGGTTCATCGGCCGACTGCAGACCGAGCGCGACAAAGCCCGGGTGCTCGAGGGCTTGAAGGGAGCGTCGCTGTCGAGCCAGTCGCAGGCCGATCCCGCGCGGCTCGAGCAAATCCTCTCGGCGCTGAAGAATCGCGTCTTCCTGATGCACAACGTCCACGAGGATCACCCGGTCGTCTTTCAAGCACGGTGGGCGATGTCGTACCTCTGCGGCCCGCTGGCGCGCGATCAGATCAAGCGGTTGATGGATCAGCGCGGCGAGGGGAATGGGTCGCCGGCGGAATCCCCCGCCGCTACGCCGGCCGAGACGGCCCAGTTCGACGGCTACTCGGCGCAACCTCCGCTGCTGCCGCCGCAGGTCGCGCAGTACTTTGTTCCGCTGCGCGGGCTGCCGCCGACCGAGACCCGCCTTGTTTACGCGCCGCGCGTGTTGGGGCTGGCGACGATCCGATATGTCGATGCCAAGCTGGCAATTGACTCGCCGCAAGAGGTCTGCTGGCTCGCGCGGATCAATGTCCCCACTGGCAACGTCGAATGGCAGGAGCCGGTCTCGGCGGCGCTGGTCGAAAGCGAATTGGAAACCGCTCCGCGGCAAGGTGCGCTGTTCGGCAACCTTCCTCCCAAGGGAATCGACGCCAAGTCCGCGGCCGGCTGGCAGAAATCGCTGGCCGACGCGCTCTACCAGTT
>JAEUIK010000265.1 GCA_016793185.1 Planctomycetaceae bacterium
CCACTGGGCAGGGTCGCCAATAGGGTGATCTCGCCAACAGCGCTACGCCCGCCGAGGCCGGCCCAGGCTTCTTGCAGCGTACTTCGCGACCAGCGCCAACGCACGCCCCCGTCCTGGCAGGCCAGGAGAAAAGCAAGGTCCGCTGCCGGGAGCCGGGGGCGTGCGGTTGTGCTTCAAGTTCGTCGCCATGCCAACTCGGAACTCGACTCCGGCACGCCGCTCGGCACCGACGAGACGGACGACCGAGAGAGACTACGCACCCCGCAGTTTTCCGGCCTGCCAGGCTTGACGACCCCGTCGCGATGCCAGGGTCGGCGGGAATTTACGGTCCACTTTCGGCGTCGGCGCTCGGATAGTATTCAGACAACCAGACTCCCCAAAAGGGGCTACGACCATCAGGGGGTGCCGTGCTAGGCTAGGCCGCCAGCGGGTGGTATGCCCAGGATGGGCACCGATAGCGCAAGTCGTGTTCTGAGTGTTGGTTAGTCACCGCAGGCACACGCGCCGTATCCCATCAACACAGCCAACGAGATTCAAACCCATGAGACATAAAGCTCGCTGGCGAGCAATCCAGCAGCAGTGGCTGGCGCATGGTTTGCTGCTCCTGGCAGTCCTGACGCGTGTTGCCGCGGGCGGCGACGATCCGCCCCCGAAAAAGATCGCCCCTCACGAAGCAGCCGCTCACGTGGGGGCGAAATGCGTTGTCGAGATGGAGGTTCGATCCAGCCGGCGCGGCGAGAATCCCATCGTGTTCCTCAACTCCGAAGAGGACTTCCGCGTCGACAGGAACTTTACGGTCGTGATTTTCGAAGCCGGCCTGGAACGTTTCCGCGACCAGGGGGTGACCGATCCAGCGGCTCATTTTGCCGGCAAGCGGATTCGGGTGACCGGCACCATCGAAGAGTTCAAGGGACGTCCGCAGATCCGCGCCGACCAGCCGCGCCAAATCGAGATCGTGAACCCGCCAGCATCTTCGTCGAACAAACCCTAAGGGAGTTACCCGTGGCCGGCCGCCTCGAGCCGTTTGCAACGGGCGTACCGCTGGGCCGGCGCGGCGATCGGGGCAGTCCTAGCGGACGTGATTCCACCACGAGGCTTCTCGAGTGAACGACGATACCGATACTGACGACGACGTGCTCGCCCAGGACGGCGCCGACACCGAGTTGGAGCCCTCGGAGGCGCGCTGGCAGTCGGTTGTCGAGAACTCGCCCGACTACATCGTGCTCGTCGACTTCGAGGGGCGCATCCAGTTCCTAAATCATGCGCACGAGGCCCTCGGGAACGCCGCGGCGCTCGACACCAGCATCTACGATTACTGTCTCCCCGAATACCATGCGATCGTGCGCGAAAAACTGAATTGCGTGCGGCAGACCGGACAGAGCGAGTCTTACGAGCTCCGCGCCGAGGGGCCGCACGGCACGGTCTCTTGGTACTCGTCACGGGTGGGGCCGGTCTGGCATCAGGGAAAGATCACCTCCCTGATGATCGTCAGTACCGATATCACCGAGCGGAAGCGGATCGAGCAAGAACTGGTCCAAGCCCGCGCCGAACTCGAGCAGCGAGTGGTTGACCGGACGGCCGAGCTGACCCGCCTCAACGCGACTCTCGCCGCCAGCGAGGAGCGTTTTCGCCAGTTGGCGGAGAACATCGAAGTCGTCTTCTGGCTCTGCAGCGCGGACCTCAGCCGGCTAGAGTACGTCAGTCCATCGTTCGCGCGGATCTGGGAGATGGACCCCGCGGAGGTCTACCAGGACCCGCGACGCGGCCTCGCCCGCGTGCATCCCGATGACCAGGCGCGGCTGTTTGCGCGCATCGGCACCGGCATGCCAACCGAGCAGTACGAATCCGAGTTTCGTTTGCTGTTCGCCGACGGGAGGATTCGCTGGATTCGTGCTCGGGCGTTTTCGGTCTTCGACGAGGAGCACCAGGTGACGCACATCACCGGTTTGGCCGAAGATATCACCGAGCGAAAGAAAGCCCGCGAAGAGCTCCTGGCCGAACGGAGTTTTCTGCGGCAACTGCTTGCCGCGCACGAACGGGACCAAAAGCTCACCGCACACGAAATCCACGACGGGCTGCTGCAAGATCTGATCGCCGCGCTGCTGCAGCTCGAGAATCTCGCCGAACAGGGCCTCGCCGGCCGCGACGACCAGCGGGCGCAACTCGAGCTCGCTCTGCGGCTGCTGCGCGAAGCGGTGGGGGAGGGACGCCGGCTGATCAGCGGTCTGCGTCCTCTAGCGATCGACCAACAGGGGATTGTCGCCGGGATCCAGCATCTGGTCGACGCGCAGCGCGCCCGCCAGCGGGCGACGATCCGCTTTCAACACGACGTACACTTCGAACGGCTCGATCCTTTCGTCGAAGGCATGATCTTTCGGCTGGTGCAAGAGGCGCTCAACAACGCCGCGCGCCACAGTGCGGCCACCGAGGTCGAGATCGGACTGACCGACGACCGCCACACGCTCGTGCTCGTCGTTCGCGACAACGGCATCGGCTTCGATACGGGCAGTCAATTGGCTCAGGGGTGGGGTCTCGAAGGATTGCGGAAGCGCGCCCAACTGCTCGGCGGTCAGGCCGAAGTCATGAGCGCCCCCCAGCAAGGAACCACGGTGCGCATCGAGCTGCCACTGGCCGCGGATCTCCCGCGCTCGGCGCCGGCAACGACAAGTTCGCAGCCGGGGGAGTAATCCCTTCCTCGACGCCGATCCTGTTCAGCGGCCCCGCGCCATCTCGATTCCCCCCGCAGCTCGGTGAATTGGACGCGAGCGGCTCGGCGCGGCATACTCAAGCCACGGAACCGACAGCGACTCGCCCGGCGCGCAGTGCCGGCCGGGTTTGTTGTCCAACCGATCGGATTGGCCCGTCTCG
>JAEUIK010000270.1 GCA_016793185.1 Planctomycetaceae bacterium
CGGAGCGTCTGTATCGGGTGAATATCGGCTTGGAGATCGCGCCGTTCGAGGTTGCCGGCGCCGCGTTGGGTCTGTTGTTGGTGTTGCGGACCAACTCGGGGTACGACCGCTGGTGGGAGGCGCGCAAGCTGTGGGGCGGGATCGTCAACCAATCGCGAAACGTCGTCATTAGCGCGTTGTCCTACGGTCCTGACGATCCGGCCTGGAGGGAGCGCTTCGTCCGCTGGGCGGCGGCCTTTCCCCATGTCGCGCGCTGCAGCCTGCGCGGCGAGCGACCCGCCCCGGAAGTCGCGGCCCTGCTGGGGCAGGACGCGGCCGCCGAACTCGCGGCCTCCGTCCATATGCCAAGCTGTGTGGCGATGGAGCTGGCAGACCAGCTCCGCGAAGCCTGCGAACGCTACGAGATGGACCGCTTCGCCTTCCTGCAAGTGGACCGGGAAAGGGCGGCGCTCATCGACCATATCGGCGCGTGCGAACGGATCCTCAAGACTCCGCTGCCGATCGTCTATGCCATCAAGATTCGCCGCTTCATCGCCCTGTTTCTGCTGACGTTGCCCCTCGCGCTCTTGCACCGGATGCAAGGCGAGTGGCTGGTTCCGGTGATCACGATGATGGTGGCCTACCCCCTCATGTCGCTCGACCAGATCGGGATCGAGCTGCAAAATCCGTTCGCGAAAGCCAATCTGAGCCATCTGCCGCTCGGCGACATTTCGGAGACGATCGAGAAGAACCTCCTCGGTCTGCTGCAAGCGAAGCAGTCCGCCACGGAGTCGTCCGCGCACGAAAGGTAACCGTGCGCGGCGGTGCTGACGGAGTATCGTCGTCCAGGAAATCGCCCCCCGGCCCGGCGCGTCGGCGCCGGTCGCCAGAGCAAACGCCCGAGTTACCCGGCCGGCAATGCTTGCACTCCGGTCGCGATCTCCGCCGGGCAGGCCCCTGGTGGGAGACGCGGCGTGCGCCGGCTACCAGGTGAGCGTCAGACCGGCGAAAGGCCCTTGGAACGTCAGGTGACCATCCCGATCGAGCTGCGTCGGGCCGGTGGTCAGGAAGGGGGCATTGCGGGCGAAGTTGTTGGCCGCCAGGGCCAGACCGTCGAGGAAAATCCCCTGGTAGCCGACGCGTCCCAACAGCCGGGGCGTAAAGGCCCACACCAGGGTCACGCTGACGTCCGCCCCCAGGGTGGCCCGGGTTTGCGCGAGACCGCTGGTGAGAGTCGTGCCGGGACCGCCGATCGGGCCGGTGGTGAACTGCGTGTTCTGGCTTTCGGAGTTACCGAAGATCATCCCCTTGGCTTCGATGTTGAACCAGCACCACGAGTAAAGCTGCAAATCGAAGGCGCCTCCCAATTGCACGCCGTATAGGTTGTTGCCGGTGCGGACATCGACCGAGTTGGCCGTGCCGGTCGGCAGCGGCAGCAGCGATTCGGATTGAAACTGGAACTGCTCGCGGAGGTTGATATAGCGAAACCCGTAGAGCGCCGAAATCTGCATTGCCGGCGGCGTCGAGTAGAGCTGCTGGCGAAAGTTCAGCTCGGCATTGTTGAACTGCGACTGCAAGCGCGCGGCAACCAGGGTGTTGAAGTCGAGGCCGATCACCGCCGGGCTGCCAAAGCGCGTCAACGGCGAGAAGAGATTCCCGGTGGTGGCGTGAATGTTCGGCGACGCATCACGAATGGCGTTTTGCTCGTCCCACTTGAAGAGCCCGAGAAAACTTCCCTCGAGTGCCCAACACTCGGTGAAGCGCCGTCCGACCAGCAGGCGCAAGCCCGGCTGGAAGACGAAGTCGAGATTGTCGGTATCGAAGACGTGATGCGTCGAATTGTTCTGCGTGGCAAAGACCTGGTACGGCTGCCGGTCGCGGAGGAAGGCCACAAAGTCGGCGGTGACGTAGGTGCCCTGGAGGGCGGGCTCGTAATAGTCGGGCAAGAACGGGCCGCAGCCGTAGTTGTTGCTGTAGCAAGCATCAAGGTCGCAACTGCCATCGCTGCAATCGCCGCTGCCATAGCCGGCGCCCCGGCACGAGCCGCCATTGCAGCACTCTTGTGCGCGGGCCGACGCCAGCAGCACCAGCGTCCCCAGCACCAGGCTCAGGAGCCCAACCTTACGCATGCCTCGTTCCCATTCGCCCCGCGCACCCCGCCCGAGGAGTGCGGACTTTCAGACAGCCCCTAGGATGGTTTCGACCGATACAGGCAGCAGTTCAAGAGAATTCGCTACAACCCGGACGGATTACGCAAAACCCCCAGTTTCCGCGGTATTCGGCCCACGCGGGCATCCGCGACGTTGGCGAAACCGGCCGTTGAGAGGTTGGGCGATTTACTTCGTCGCCCGTCCTGGGTGTGGTAAACAGTTGGCCGGGGATGCGGGCCTCGTTCCGCGGTCACAGAATTGGGGGAGCTTCCATGCCGACTTCACGCAACCGTCGCGAGTTTCTTGAGCTCGGCGCCCTGGCGGCCGCAGGGGCCCTGACGGCCGGCTACACGGCCACGGCGCGCGGCTACGCCGCCAACGAGACGATCCACGTCGGCTGCCTCGGCACCGGCGGGCGCTGTCGCATGTTGATGAACGCGCTCAACAAGATCGACGGCGTGCGGATTGCCGCCGTGTGCGACGTTTGGGACGACCATCTGCAGCAGGCCGCGAAGTTGGCCGACCCGCAGGCCGCGATCACCAAGCAGTTCCGCGAAGTGCTCGACCGCGCCGACATCGACGCCGTGCTGATCGCCGCTCCCGACCACTGGCACGTGCCAAAGCAAGTGGCGGCCTGTGAGGCGGGCAAGGACGTCTATGTCGAGAAGCCGCTCACGCACGACTTGCGCGAGGGCGCGGCTGCGATCGAAGCCCAGAACCGGCATCAACGGATCGTGCAGGTCGGCATGCAACAGCGCAGCATGCCGCACATTCAGGAAGCCCGCGAGATCGTCCGCTCGGGCCAGCTCGGGGCGATTCACAAGGTGCATTTGACCTGGAATCGCAACACGCCCCGGCACACGACGAAAAAACTCGGCATCGATCCTGGCAGCGTCGATTGGAAGCAGTTTCTCGGCAGCGCGCCAGAGCAGCCGTTCGACGAGTATCGCTTTCGCAACTGGCGCTGGTTCTGGGATTTTGGCGGCGGGATCCTGACTGACCTGATGGTGCACTGGATCGACGTTGCCAACTGGCTACTCGAGCTCGAACACCCGCAGACGGCGGTGGCGATTGGCGACCACTTTATGGCCGAGGGGCTCTGGCAAACGCCCGATTCGATGCAGACTCTGTTGCGGTATCCCGAGAAGAAAGTCGAGGCTTATTTCGAGGGAACGTTCGTCAACGCGCGCAATGCTTCGATGATCGAGTTCATGGGAACCGAGGCGACCCTCTACATCGATCGCGGGCGGTACGAAATCATTCCCGAGCGACGGAGCAAGCTGGAGCCCAAGGAGCGCATCCTCGGCCAAGGTCCGCGCGGCCAGGATTTCTATCTGCAGCCCGACGGCGAGCTGCTGCACCTGGCGAACTGGATCGAGTGCATCCGCTCGCGCTCGCGTCCGACGGCGCCTGCCGAAGCAGGCGTGGCGGCCGTCACCGGCGCGCACCTGGGCAATCGCGCCTACCGCCAGCAGCAAGTGGCGGTTTGGGACGCTTGATTGAAACGGCGCGGATTCATGGCGCGGTGCCCCCCGCGCCGAATTCGCCCACCAGCCCGATGCACCAGCCAGCCGCGGACACATCCTGTCCCGACGCGCCAGCGAGCGCCCCAAGTGCGAGCATCGTCCTAGGCGGCTCTTGCTTGGCCGCGGGCTAGTCATCTCGGCGGCGAGAAGGGCTCCCGATTTCCGGAGGTGGCCCCGCCCGGCGCGGGCGCTACGTCGGCCGGCACCGAACGCTGTGGCGCACTCCCCTCGGGTTCGGTGTGCCCCGGTTCCGTTCCAGTCTGATACCGTACCTGCAACAAGTAGGCGATCAGATCGGCCATTTCGCCAGGTTTGACGGTCTTTTCAAAGCCCTCGGGCATCAACGACTTGTCGGTGCTCGAGAGTTCGTCGATCTCGGCCCGCAAGATGGTTCGTTCCTGGCTGCGGTCCTGCCGCAACGTGACGCCGGTCGCGGTGTCAGCGGCGATCAAGCCCGCGAAGATTCCCCCGCGTGTATCGGTTACGACGTACTGAATGTAGGCTGGCTGGACTTCGCGGTTGGGGTCGAGAATGTGGATCAGCAACTCGTCCGCGTTGCGGTGGCGTGCGAGTGCAAGGTTGGGACCGACCGCGTAGCCGCGCCCGCCGAGCTGATGGCAGGCTGCACACTCGCGCTCGTAGATCGCGCCGCCGCGCGTGGCGTCCGCCTGAGTTGCCAACGCAGCCTGATAGACGGCGATCACCTCGCGGCGCGGACTGGCGCCGTCGTTCCAGATCGCGCGCGCCTGGCTTGCGATCTCGCTTTGCGAGTGGTGCAACAGCGTGTTGCGGTGGGTGGCGCTGATCTGGCTGGGAGCGATCGCGCCCGTCGTGACGGCAACCATCAATTCCTGGGTCCAGCCCGGACGCGACAACAGTACGCCAATCGCGGCCTCGCGCACCGCTGGGGCCAGGACCGGCCACGACGCGATAATCGACTGCGCGGGCGCGGGCTCGGCGAAACCGCCCAGCGATCGCAAGGCAGCCTGCTTGAGGCTTGCCGAAGATGTCGGCGACGCCAGAACGTCGGCCAACGCGCCCAGCACGTTCGACGCTTCGCCACACCCAAGCAAGGCCAGCGCCTGCTCACGAGCGCTCGCGGATCGACTCGGATCCTGCACTACCGCCACCGCCTCCCGCACGGCGGTATCGCGCAGCGCGCGGGCCGCGGGGGGCAACTGCTCGATCCAGGCCTGAAATTCCGCGCCGGAACTGCGCCGCCCGGCGGCGATCCCCAAGAGCACGGCATCGCGCAACGCCGGCGGAGCGGGAGGCCGCGCCGTCGCCAGAGTGTCGAGCGTCGCCGCCAGCGCCTCCGCAGACGCCGAGCGGCCCGCCAGCTCGGCCAGGGGCCCCAGAATCGCTGGCAGCGCCGGGTCGTCCGGCGCCTTGCGCGTCGCGGCGACGATTCGCTCAAGGAGTTGATCTGACCAGGTACTGCTCGAAGTGAAGATGGCGGCGCGGATCCAGGGATCGGCGCCGTCGCGCAGGGCGATTGTCGCCAGAGCATCGATCGCCTGCGTGTCGAGCGCGTTGCTCCTCGCCAATTCTCCCAGCGTAAAGGCGACCTGCATGCGAACCCTCGGCTCGGGATCCCCGGCCAGCAAGAGGATGGCCGCGCGGACTTGAGGATCGCTGCCCAGAAGCGGCTCCGCCAGCCGCACCGCGTGTTCGCGGAGTCCCGGTTCCGTCGCGCTCAGCACGGGCGACAGTTCGGCGGCCGTCAGGGCGTCGAGCCCTGCCAGGGCGTACAGCCCCTGTAGCCTGGCCTCGGGTCGCGTGGTGGTCGCCACGAGTTTCTTGAGGGGCTCGATCGCGGCGGGATCGCGCCGCTCGTAGAGCAGACGCTGCGCCGTATCGCGCCACCAGCCGCTGGGGTGCTCCAGCTGCGCGACCAGCTCGGTCAGGCTGGCCGTCGAAAGAGTCGGCCGGGCGCGCCGCTTGTAGCCAGCGGGGACGATGCGATAGATCCGTCCCCGGTCGCGCCCGCGCGTGTAGTCGATCCGCTTGAAGACGTCGAGCGGCACATGCACCGATTCGATCACTTCGCGCGACATATCGAGCACGTACAGCGTGCCGTCGGGCGCGTTGAGCACGTTGACCGGGCGAAACCAATTGTCGCGCGAACGGACAAACTCGGTTCCGGGATCGGCCCGCTCGGAGGTAAACGTAACTCCGTGGGGCTGGAGCAGCCGTCGATGCACCAGATTGCTTTGCGCGTCGCCAACGAAGAGCTGGCCCCGGAACTCGGGCGGATAGGCGTCTCCTCGATAAATGGCCGGTCCGGCAACGCCGTCGAGCACGTCATGGCTCAGGCCGGTGGACGAGGCCGCCCGCTCCCCCGACTCGAGACGCCGCGTTGAGCGAATCGCCCGCCACCCCTCGATCGGACTCGAACGAAAGCTGGGAACCGCGCCCGGCGCAAGGTCATTCACCGCGGAGCGGATGCGTGCCTGCGGATTGCGGCGGAGATACCGCTCGGGCAGCACGACATGCGAGCAGGGATTCGCCTGGTCGCAAAGAAAACGGTTCCCCCAGTCGTCCAGGGCGATGCCGAACTGGCTGTTGCCGCTGATCGGTTCGAGGACGAGCGTCCGGGGATCGAAGCAAAAGTCGTGGCCATGGATCTCCAGCGGGGGCGTGCGCTCGTCGCTGTCTCGAATCAGGCCGCCGTTCTTCGACGAGGTGCCGTAGATGCGATTGTCGAGGCCCCAGACCAGGTTGTTGACCGATCCCTGCTCGTTCTGGGTGCCGAATCCGCCGAAGAGATGACGCTTCTCGTCGGCGCGGCCGTCGCCGTCGGTATCTTTGAAGTACCAGATATTCGGCGCGGCGGTGACGAAGACGCCTCCCTGCCAGGGCTGGACGCCCGTCGGCCAGAGCAGTCCCTCGGCGAACAGCGTGCTCGTCTCGAAGCGACCGTCGTCGTCACGATCCTCGAGCAGGCGTATTGTGCCCAGCGGCGCTGCATTCGGCTGGGGTCGAAACGGGTAGTCGCGCATCTCGGCGACGTACAACCGGCCGTCGGCATCGAACGCCGCCGCCACCGGATCGACGACCTGCGGTTCGTGCGCGGCCAACTCGAGCCGGAACCCGGGAATAATCTCGCAATTCCGCAGGGCCTCGTCCGGCTCGGGGGCCGGTGCCGACGCCAGTTCCGAGACTTGTTGTGCGGATGCCGGCTCTCGGGCCGGGGGCTCGTGGGCGGCGATCCGCCCGCCCGCCAACAGGCAACCGACACCCCCCCAGGCCATTGCAGTTCGCGGCCACTGGTGCACGTGTGCCAATCCCTCGTGGCGACAGGTTTTGTTTCAAGGTCAATCGCGAACGTAGGTCGTCTGGCGCGCGAACGCAAGTCGCTCGGCGGCCGGCAAGTAGAGGCCAGAGCTGACCCCTGGGGAGCCGTGGACCGAGGGGAAGTCGTGAGCGTGAGCGAACTCGATCGCCAGCCGCCGTGTCGGGGACTTCCGGGCGGGATCTGCTGGACTGACGCGGCCGGCGCGACGATGATGGTTCCAAGTCCTGATTTGGCCGAGAGAATCGACGGCCGAGACCGGTCGTTGCGGACGTTGGCTCCGACAGGCGCAACCGGCTAGCCGAACAGCACTTGCGGCCGACGCGAGAAAAGCTAAGATGGGCTAGACGGAAGCCTGGGCGACCAGCGCGACCGCACAATTCGGAGAGGTGGCTGAGTGGTCGAAAGCGCGGGTTTGCTAAACCCGTGACCGGGTAACCGGTCCGCAGGTTCGAATCCTGTCCTCTCCGCTCGAAGGGCTATGAGGCCCGCTGCCGGCTGTTGGGCCGGTTTCTTGGCTGGCTGGTCCTCTCGTTCGGGCCGCTTTCGGGCCAGTCGCGCGCTCGGCGACCGCGTTTGCCTTTGATGGAAACCTGGCCATGAAGATCCTTTTGCCTGGGCTGGCGGTCGCGCTCCTCTGTGCGACCGCGTTGCCGGCCGACGAGGTCGACGCGGCCCGGCAGTTGCAAGAGGATATCTCGAAAGTGGCCGGGATGGTGGACAAAGACGAGAGCGGCCCCGTCGCCGACTATTTGAGCGCCGGCCCCAGCGGCGTCAAGCGGGGCGAGTTTCTCACGGCGGCGCTGGCGCGGAACGCCATCAATAAGGCGTTCAAGAAATTCGCCGCCGGGCAGCCGGCCACCCTGTCGCTCGCGCGCTGTCTGCGGCGACACGTCGAAGACAAGAAGTATCCGGATGACACGCGCCAGTACGGATTTGCGGCGCTGGCCCGACTGGCTCCGCGCGACGCCAAAGTGCAGGAGATGGCGTTGGCCGTCGCTCAACAGATCGCCCAAGACAAGACCGACCCGGTTCAATACCTGGCCGAGAAGTATTTGAAGGCAAGTGCCGACGGCGAAGCGAAGGCCACGAAATGATTATCCTCTTTTACGATGGTTGATGCGCTTGGATCCGCTCGTGGCTCTGAACTCGTTCGCAGACGCACTAGGATGGCATAAACTGCGCAGGTATGAGCAATCGTTGCCAGTGGACGAACTGTGCGACGAACCGCAGCTTGTTACCTGGTATGAGTCAGGCCGCGCCGATGGAACAGGCAGGCAGTTCTGTTTAATGGTCCAGGAGTACCCGATCGGCAACAAACAAACCTATACCGCGGCCGTTTATGCGATTCGATTCCGCATCTTCACGCACTTTCACGAGTTTCAGCTCTCAGACGATTCGCAGTGCGATCCTGCGGAGGCTGTTCGACTCGAGCCGTTGCTCCATAGGCGTTGGTTCCGCTCGCTGGCCATGCGCCGAAAATATCGAGCAACCTATCCGGAGTTCGCTGATTTCACTTGGGAGCGAATTCGGTTCACACGGCCAAGAACGTACTACCGAGACGGCAGCTTCTCCTAAAGGCCTTGCCAACTCTGCTCGCGCCCGCTCCGCACCACCGCCTCGATCACGCGCATGTTGGCCACGGCATCATCAATCGGCGTGGGGACTGCGGTGTTGTCGAGGATCGCGCGCGAGAAGAGGTCGGCCTGGATGCCGTACTGATCGCAAGTGTCGAAGCATATCTCCTCGACGTGGTCGTCGATCTCGAGCCACGCTCGACAGGGCCGGTCGGCCGGCGCATTGAAGGGGATCTCGATCTCCGCGCGGCCGCGGGTGCCGAAGATGTTGACACGCTGGTATGGGGCGAGCCGCGTCGCACAGGTGAACGTCGACGTTCCGGTGGCGAACTCGAGGAGCCCCGAGGTGAGCCGGTCGACGCCGAATCGCGGATCGTATTCGAGCCGCCCCGCCACGCGCTGCGGTTCGTCGCGAAAGAGGAACCGCGACAGGGAGATCGGGTAGCAGCCGATGTCCATCAGGGCGCCGCCTCCCCACTCGGGATGGTGCAGGATGCTCTCGGGGTTGTCGTCATAGAAGGAAAAGAACGTCTGGATGGTGCGCAGCTCGCCAAGCCGGCCCGTGTCGACGACCCCGCGCGCCCAGAGCCATTGCGGGTGGTGCCGATACATGAACGCCTCCATCAGCTTGAGCCGGGGATGGCGGCGGCCGGCGTCGACGAGCGTCTCGGCCTCGGCCACTGACAGGGCGATCGGTTTCTCGCACAGGACGTGCTTGCCCGCCTCGAGCGTTTGTATCGAGCAGGGAACGTGCAAGTGATTGGGGAGCGGGATGTAGACGGCGTCGATCTCCGGGTCGGCCAGCAGCTCCTCATACGAGCCATAACTGCGTGCGAGCCGAAACTGCTGCGCCACGGCTTGCGCTTTCGACGGGTCGCGCGAGGCGATGGCCAGGAGCTCGGCGTGCTGCTGGTACGGCGCCTTGAGCATCGCTGGAATGACAGCCTCGCGGGCAATCGCCGCGGTTCCCAGGATGCCCCAACGAATGCGTCGCATGGTCGACCCCATCTTCCCTGGCCCAGGTTCAGGCTAAGAGGTCCGTCAGCACGTTGCCGGCGACATCGGTCAGGCGGAAGTCGCGCCCCTGGAAGCGGTAGGTCTGCCGCTGGTGGTCGATGCCAAGCTGGTGCAGGATCGTGGCGTGCAGATCGTGGACGGCAACCGGCTTGTCGACGGCGCGATAACCGAATTCGTCGGTCCCGCCGTAGGACATTCCTCCCCGGACGCCGCCGCCCGCGAGCCACATCGTGAAGCCGGCGATGTGATGGTCGCGGCCGTTTCCTTGGGCCATGGGGGTGCGGCCGAACTCGCTGCCGAACACGATCAGCGTGTCGTCGAGGAGTCCCCGTTGCTTGAGATCGGTGACGAGTGCGGCGGTCGCCTGGTCGACTTCAGCGGCGCTCCCCGCCGAGTGTTCCTTGACCGAGCCATGATGGTCCCAGTCGCGGTGATAGAGCTGAATGAACCGCACTCCGCGCTCGGCCAGTCGCCGGGCCAGCAGGCAGTTCGAAGCAAACGTTCCATCGCCCCCCTGCGTGCCGTACAAATCGAGAATGCTTTGCGGCTCGTCCTTGATATCCATCAGCTCGGGCACGCTCGATTGCATGCGGAAGGCCATTTCATATTGGCTGATGCGCGTGGCGATCTCGGGATCGTCGACCACGTCGCGTTCCAATGCGTTCAATCGCGCGACGGCGTCAACCACGTCGCGCTGGCGACTCTTGTCGACGCCGGCCGGGCTGCTGACATAGAGGACCGGATCGCCGACGCTGCGGAACTCGACCCCCTGGAAGCGACTCGGCAGGAAGCCCGAATGCCACTGTCGGGCGGCGATGGGTTGCTTCTGGCCGAACTTGCCGGTCGAGACCATCACGACGAACCCGGGGAGATCCTCGGTCTCGGCCCCGAGACCATAGTTCAGCCACGAACCCGCCGCGGGGCGGCCGGCAATCATCGAGCCGGTGTTCATGAACGTATGGGCCGGGTCGTGATTGATCGCCTCGGTGTGCAGCGAACGGATAAGGCACATCTGGTCGGCGATCTTTTCGCCGATGTGCGGGAAGATCGAGCTGATCTGCTGGCCCGAGCTGCCGTACCGCTTGAACTCATGCTGCGGCCCGAAGCAATTGAGCTTGGCCCCCTGCAATTGCGCGATCTGCTGGCCCGCGGTGATCGACTCGGGCATGGGCTGGCCATGCATTTCGGCCAGCTGGGGCTTGTAGTCGAACGTTTCCAGATGCGACATGCCGCCGGCCATGTACAGCCAGATCACCCGCTTGGCTTTCGGCACGAAATGCAGCGGCTGGACGACGCCGGTCCAGCGATCGCTTGCCGCGGCGCCCTCATTGGCGGCGGCCGTGGCAAGCGCGCCCTTCCCCAGCAGCGAAGCAAGGGCGATACCGCCCAGGCCACGGGCCGAGCGACCTAACAGGGCCCGACGGGTGAGCACATCGTGCGCAGGTAACTTGAATTTCATAGCGACCGATCTTGGTGAATCAGGAGCGCGTGACCATCTCGTGCAGATTCAGGATCGCCCGGGCGACGGACGTCCAGGCGGCGAGCTCGGCAGGATCGATGTCGGCGGGAAGCGGCCGAGCGCCGACTTTGAGCAGCTCACCGGCGGCCGCCGGGTCCTGGCGATATTGCTCGCGATGCCTCCCCAGCAGTTCGCCGAGTAACGCTGCCTCGCGCGCACGAATGGGGCGCGACAAGGCCAACTCGAATGCGTACTCGAGCCGGGCGTCGGTGGCCGTTCCCCCCGTGCGGATGATTCGTTCGGCCAGTGCCCGGGCCGCTTCGACGTAGGTCACGTCGTTGAGCAGCACGAGCGCCTGCAGCGGCGTGTTCGACTTGGGCCGGTCGGCCGTACACTCTTCGCGACTCGGAGCGTCGAACGCCAGCATGCTGGGGTGGAGATACTGACGCTGCCAATGGGTGTACAGCCCGCGGCGATAGAGATCGTCGCCGCTCGAATTCTCCCACTCACGGACAGGAAAGTTGAGATACGCCCAATAGCCGCGCGGTTGGTAAGGGCGGACGCTCGGCCCGCCCAGACGCTCGACCAGCAGCCCGCTGACGGCCAGCGCGTTGTCACGAACCGTCTCGGCATCGAAGCGAAAGCGCGCCTGCCGAGCCAGCAAAAAATTGTAGGGATCGCGCTCCTGCAAGTCGGGACGGTCCGACGACTGGCGATAGGTTTCGGAAAGGACGATCTGGCGAACGAGGTGCTTGACGTCCCAGCCGCTGTCCATGAACTCGACCGCAAGCCAGTCGAGCAGCGCGGGATGCGCGGGCCATTCGCCTTGCGCCCCGAGATCATCGAGCTTGCGCGACAGCCCGGCGCCAAAGAACAGCTCCCACACGCGATTGACGAACACCCTCGCGGTGAGCGGATTCTCGCGGGCGGTGAGCCAATTGGCCAGGTCAAGCCGCGTGAGTCGGCGATCCGTCGGTAGCGCCGGGGGCAGGAACTCGGGAACGCCCGGCTCGACCACTTCGCCCGACTCGTCCATCCAATTACCGCGCGGCAGCACGCGAATCGTCCGCGGCGTCACGGCCGCGGTGACCAGCGTGGTGGGAATCTGTTGATTGAGCTGCGCGCGGCTCTTTTGGAGTTCCGCGAGCTTCTGCCTTTCGGGCTCCAGCTGGGGCGCGATCGTGCGAAAGTATTTTGCCAGCGCGTCGCGTTGCTTTTTCTTGCGCTCATGGGGGGGTAGCGCCAGGGCGTCGCGCACGTTCCGCGGCAGCCCGGCCCCCAGGGCCTTGACCGGACGGGGATTCGACGTGGCCGAGATGCGGAAGTGCCCCAACGTGTGCCCCCCCAGGCCGCGATTCTGCACCAGCACCAGCGTCAAGCGCCTCCCCTCGCCGCCCGACAGATCGTCGCGAGTTTCGAAGACCGCGTGATTCGCCAGCGTCACCTCTTCGACCGTGGCCCAGCCCGACAGGGGAGACTCGTCGCCGTCGATGGCGCCGGCCGCGGTCAGACGGGCGTTCCCCTCTCCCTTTTGTGCGAAGGTCTCGGTGGCGTTCTGCAACGCCGCGGGCTCGTCGGCGCCGTCGGCCAGGGCCCGGTAGCGCGCGTGCAGCTCGGTGAGCATGAAGTTGCCGTTCGCGGCGCGGCCGGCCCCTTTGCCGGGCAAGGTGTCGTGGGGAATCGTCTCGAGCTTGAGCCCGGTGATTCCGGCGGGCAAATTCTCGAACGTGAGCGTGTAGGTGTCGGTCTCGGGCTGGGGGCCGCTGGCGAGTAAAGCCCCATCCTCTTGTACGGTCAGCGTGGCGCCTCCGGCGGACTGAGCCGCCACCGGTCGCAAGACGCTCCAGGCGATCGGGGGAGCCACCGCGGCTTCCCAGGCGACCTGCGCCGCTTCGAGCTCGGGCGTCGGTGTGGCGAGCGTTTTGTTCACCGCGGCAATTTCGCCGTCGATCCGCGCCAGCTCGGCCTTTTGCTGCTCTGAGGGGAGCTGAATCGAGGGCCCCCAATGACCGTCAACATTCGCGCCCGCATAGAGGCCGCGCTCCTGGATGTCGGCGAAGAAGGCCTCCAGCCGGTAGAAGTCGCGCGTGGCGAACGGGTCGAACTTGTGATCGTGGCACTCGGCGCAGCCGATCGTGACGCCCAGCCAGGCCCCACTGACATTGCGAACGCGCTCGGCGATGTACTTGCAGAGATACTCCTTGGGCTGCACGCCCCCTTCGGCGCTCATCATGCCGAGGCGGTTATAGCCCGACGCGATTTTGTCTTCGACTGTTGCGCCCGGCAGCAGATCGCCGGCAAGTTGCTGGCGGGTAAAGGCGTCGAAGCGCTTGTTGTCGTTGAACGAACGAATCACGTACTCGCGGAAAGGATATACGCTGACGGCCTGGTCGCCATGGTAACCGACGCTATCGGCGTAGCGGACCAGGTCGAGCCACCACATGGCCATGCGTTCGCCGAAGCGCGGCGAAGCCAACAGCTCGTCGACGAGCTCTGGATAGGCGGTCTCGCCAGCCGCGGCCAGTCGTGCGACTTGCTCGGGCGTCGGCGGGAGGCCGGTGAGGTCGAAGGCCAGTCGCCGCGCCAACACGTTCGGCGCCGCCGTGGGGGCCGGCGAAACTCCCTGCTGTGCCAACCGTGACCGCACGAAACGATCGATAGGCGGTAAGGGCTCGGCGGGCGAAACGGGGAAATCCGGCCGAGACACCGGCAGAAACGCCCAGTGCCCTTGCCAGTTCGCTCCCTGCTCGATCCATTTGGCGAGCAGTGCGACTTGCGCGGCGGACAGGGTCTTGCCGGAATCGGCCGGCGGCATCCGCTCGGGGTCGTCGGGTGGCAACCGCACCCGTCGGAGTAACTCGCTGGCCTGGACATCCCCCGGGACGATCGCCTTGGCGCCCGATTCGAGCGCTGCCAGCGCGGCGGCCTGCTGATCGAGCCGCAGCCCTGCTTGCCGCTGGCCGGCATCGGGCCCGTGGCAGGCGTAGCAGTTATCCGAGAGCAACGGGCGGATGTCGCGATTGAACTCGAGCGCCTCGCCGGCGATAGCGGCTGCCAGCGGGCCGAAGGGGAGCGATACCCAGATGGCGAACAGCTTCCGCGCGATTCTCACGAACGATCCCCTCAGGTTGGCGAAAGCAGAGGCGGGATGGCTCACGGCCAGCGGGTTCGGCAGGAATGTCTCTCGGGCTGGCTGCGGAGCGTGCGAACCACGGGTGGTACGCTGGCCGCACCGACCAGAGTAGTGTCGTCAAACAGCGTCGAAATGTCAAAAACTCAGCCCGATTCGAGCTCGGCGAGCAGTCGCTTTGGCGCGACCAACCGGAAGGCCTCGCGGAGAAACTCGGAGACATCGTTCCAATCGACGCCGTCGTCCAGCCAGATGCCCACCCAGCCGCTCGGCCCGACGTAGGGGGGAACGAAATACCGTCGTGAATCGGCGGCGATCATCCGTGCCTGGTCGACCTTCGTCGACTTGCGCCAGACTGCGGGACGGCCGCAACCATGATGGTTCGACGGGCTGGCGTACATCGCGAACATCTTGTTGCGCACACGGAACGTCGGTTCGCCCCAGGCTTCGACTTCGTGCGCTGCGGGAAGCGCCAGGCACTGCTTGCGCAAGCGGGTCAAAGCACATGGCGGCATCGAGCGCCTCTCGCCTGCCAGGTTGCGGTAACGGTTGGTAGCAGGTCGCGCAGTGCACGACTATGCTACACGCAGTCTACGCTACGGCCACCTGAGAATCATCGAGCTCCGCATCATGGAATTACCCAATCGCCGCGAATTCTTGCAAGCGCTGGGGTCGGGAGTCGCCGCCAGCACGACGCTCGCGCACCTCGCGGAATCAGCGCTCGGGGCTCCCGCCACGAGTGCGGCTCTGCCGCCGCGAACCTTGCTGCGCTCCCCTGCCCCGCGCCCGGCGACCCCTGGTTGCAAACGAACCTGCGCGTGGGACACTTGCCCGGCTTCGATGCGCGGATGGTCAACGAGTACCTCCAGGCCGGCTACAACGTCGTCACCGTCAACTGCCTGGCGCGCTGGGACCGCGTCGGTCCGAGCGCCGCGCTCTACCCGGCCGAGGTCGTCACCGAGGCCGAAGCTTACTTGCGGCGCGTCGTCGAGACCGTCCAGGGGGGCAAGGCTCGCTCGGTGTTCTATGTGGGGCCGGTGCAGGT